>JBPCOR010000367.1:0-2944 GCA_051000035.1 Mycobacteriales bacterium
GTCTCCATCACCCACACTCCGCAGCACACATTTCCGGTCGGCGACCGGTTCCTGTCGCCCAAGCGCGGGCGGAGCATCGGGGATTTGGCGAAGGGCGAGGTCAGCCTGGACGAGTTGGTGCAGATGATGGCTGGCGGCGCGGAGCTGGAGGCACTCGAGCACGAGCTGGGACGATCTGAATGACTGGTTCGCTGCACCGTCCGGCCGGATCACTCGCCCACGACGGCGACCCGGTCGCGCTCTATCCGCAGGCGGCGGGGTGGTCACTGTCCGGCTTGCGCGTGCTGACGCTGAGCGCCGGCGTGCCCCGCCAGGTGAGCACGGGTGACTACGAGCTCTTCGTGTTGCCGCTGACCGGCGGCGCGCGTGTGGTGGCGGGTGGCGAGACGTTCGAGCTGACCGGCCGCGAGTCCGTCTTCACCCGCGTCACCGACATCGCCTACGTGGGGCGGGATACCGAGGTGACCCTGACCAGCGCCACCGACGCCCAGATCGCGCTGCCGATGGCGAAGGCACGCCACCGGCTGCCGCCGCGGTACGGCCCTGCCGATGCCGTACCGGTGGAGACCCGGGGGGCCGGGGCGGCCACGCGGCAGGTGACGAATTTCGGCGCACCCGGCGGCTGGGATCACGCCGACCGGCTGATGGCGTGCGAATTGCTGACCCCGCCCGGTAACTGGTCGAGCTACCCGCAGCACAAGCACGACCACACCTGCGCGGTGGACAACGAGGAGATCTACTACTACCGGCTCGCCGGCCCGGACGGTGTCACGCCGTCGCGGCGGGGTTTCGGGCTGCACCGGACCTACGACGACACCGTCGATGAATTCGTCGAGGTGCGCGACGGCGACGTATGCCTGGTGCCGCACGGATACCACGGCCCGTGCGTCGCCGCGCCCGGGTACCCGATGTACTACCTGAATGTGCTCGCCGGACAGGGCGCCGAGCGGTCGATGGCCTTCTGTGACGATCCTGAGCACACCTGGGTGCGGGACTCCTGGAGGTCACAAGAAATCGATCAGCGCTGCCCGATGACCTCGGCGACCGGCATCGTGGGCTCGGGCATTCCGTCGTGACGGCACCATCGGCGGCGACATCGGCCTCGTCGGCGAGCGCCCGGCTCACCACGGCGCAGGCGCTGCTGCGCTGGCTCGCCGTCCAGGGGTCGGAGCTGCTGGACGGCACCCGGGTCCCGCTCTTCCCGGGGGTATTCGCGATCTTCGGCCACGGCAACGTGCTCGGGATCGGCAGCGCGTTGCAGGAGCTCGGCGACGCACTGCCGACCTGGCGGGCCCAGAACGAGCAGGGAATGGCGCTCGCCGCGGTCGGCTACGCCAAGGCCACCGACCGCCGCCAGGTCATGGTGGCGACGTCATCGATCGGGCCGGGCGCGCTGAACATGATCACCGCGGCCGCGGTGGCGCATGCCAACCGACTGCCGCTGCTGCTGCTGCCCGGCGATACCTTCGCCTCGCGCGCACCCGACCCGGTCCTGCAGCAGGTCGAGCATTTTCAGGCCCCGGACACGACGGTCAACGACGCATTCCGCGCCGTCACCCGCTATTTCGACCGGATCAGCCGACCGGAATTGCTGCTCGCAACACTGCCGCAGGCGCTGCGGGTCCTGACCGATCCGTGCGACTGCGGGCCGGTCGCGCTGGCGCTCCCGCAGGACGTGCAGGCGCAGGAGTGGGACTTCCCCGAGTCCTTCTTCACGCCGACGCCGCACCGCATTCCGCGGCCCCGGGCCGATGCCGACTCACTCGCTCGGGCGGCCAGGGTCGTATCCAGCGCGCGCCGGCCACTGCTCGTGATCGGCGGAGGCGTGCGCTATTCCGGCGCCGCGGCCGACGTCCTGCGGCTGGCCGAGGCCACCGGGATCCCGTTCACCGAGACCACCGCCGGGCGGACCGTGCTGCCCGGCGACCACCCGCTCGCCGCGGGTCCACTGGGAATCACCGGTTCGGCCGGCGCAAATGCGCTCGCCGCCGCGGCCGATGTGGTGATCGCCGTCGGCACCCGGCTGCAGGATTTCACCACCGCGTCCTGGACGGTGTTCTCCCCGCGGGTGCGGATCGTCGCGATCAACGCCGCGCGCTTCGACGCGGTCAAGCACGGCTCACTCGAGGTTGTCGGCGATGCACGCGAAGCCGTCCGGGAGCTGGCGCCGTTGCTGGACGACCTGCGCGTCGACGCGGACTGGGCGACGCGCGCGGTCACCGAACGCGCCCGCTGGGATTCCTATGTCGACGGGTTGCGCCGGTCCGAAGGCGGGGTGCCGACGTACGCACAGATCGTCGGGGCCGTCAACGACCTGAGCGGACCGGATGACTACGTGCTGACCGCCTCCGGCGGGATGCCCGGTGAGCTGGTCGGCGGCTGGCGCTCGACGGGCACCGTCGACCGCGGGCCGACCATGGACGTCGAGTACGGATTCTCCTGCATGGGGTATGAGATTGCCGGTGCCTGGGGCGCGGCGATGGCCCGCGCCGCAACGCATCCCGACGGGATCGTGACGACCTTGCTCGGCGACGGGTCGTATCTGATGTTGAACGCCGAGCTGTTCTCGGCGGCGTTCGCCGGGCATCCGTTCGTCGCGGTGGTCTGCGACAACGGCGGCTACGCGGTCATCGCGCGATTGCAGGAGGGCCAGGGCGGCAAGCCGCACAACAACATGTTCGACTCCAGCCGCGGCCCCGGCGCGGATTCCGGCCTACGGGTCGATATCGCGGCGCACGCGGCATCGCTTGGCGCGGCCGCCTTCACCGCCGAGGACGTCGACGGGTTCAGAACGGCGTATGCGCAGGCCAGGGACACCGCGCGCTCGACCGGTCGTCCCGTCGTCGTCGTCGTACCGGTGACGGCAACGGACTGGACCGAATCGGGTGCGTGGTGGGAGGTCGGCGTACCGGCGACGCTTTCCGGCCGGGCCGAGTACGACACG
>JBPCOR010000003.1:0-10295 GCA_051000035.1 Mycobacteriales bacterium
CACCGCCACCGTGAGATCTCCACCGCGGGGCCGTAGCAAACCGCCGTGCACGGTGACGCGCTGGCTGGGCACCAGCCCGGCCCAGTCCGCTGCCGGCGCCAGGACGAGCACCGAACCGCGCAGTCGCCAGCTCTGCAGCCCCGCCTGCGCCGACATCAGATGGGCCGGAACCAGCACCCGTGGCGCGCCGAAACTCGGCCGGAGCCGCACCGGGTCCCCGGATACAGACACCCGCATCACCACCGAGGCGCGCCGCTCTGCCAGCGCGGCGAGCGGTGATGCGTCCCGCGCCGATACGCGCAGCCCGATGAGCACCGCCGCGATCGCGCCGCACCCAGCGGCCAGCAGCACGATCGGCGCCCACCGCAGGCTGCGGACGATCAGCGCGGTGACCGCGACTGACCCGCTGAGCACGGCGAGGAGGTAAGAGGTCGACGGGGCGACGTTCAGGCCGGCCCACGTCGCCACCCAGACCGCCAGCGCGGGCGGCGCGAGGCGCGCATCCCAGCCGGTGCCGGCGCCCCGGCGGCGCACCGACTCGCGTGCGCCAACACCGGCCGCGGGTTTCATACGGTGACCAGACGCTGCAGCTCGGCGAACCTCGCGTCGCCGATCCCGCCGACATCGCGCAGCTGGTCGACGCTGGTGAACGGCCCGTTGGCCGCCCGCCAGGCGAGGATCTTCTGCGCGGTAACCGGGCCGACGCCGGGAAGGGTGTCGAGGTCGGCGGCCGTCGCCGCATTGAGGTCGACGGGCGCGGTCGACCCGCCCGGGCCACCCGCTCCGGTGCCGGCCGGTCCGGTGGTGCCGGGGTCGCCCGCCCCGGCACCGGTCGGCGCCGGCCCGACGATCTGCGAGGTGGCGCCCGGCTTGGCGACGACGACCTCGTCGCCGTCGCTGAGCGGCGCGGCGAGGTTGAGAAGCCCGCTGTCGGCGCCGGGCTGCAGGCCGCCGGCCGCACGCAGCGCGTCGACAACCCGCGCACCGGCCGGCAGCCTCTGCACGCCCGGGCGGCGCACCCTACCGATGACGGCGACCGTGATCGGGCCGGCCACGGCGCTCGAGCCAACCGGCGGCCCGACCGGGGTGGTCGTCGCCGGTTGGTCAACACCCAGCGAGGTCGGCGCGCCGCCCCCCGCGCCGGCCGTCGAGGGAACCGCGCCGATCGTCGTGCTGACTCCGCCGGCGGGCTCGACGATCGGCATGGTCACGGGCCGGGTGTGCCACATCCAGGCGCCGGCCACCAGCGCCGCGAGCAGCGCCGCGGCGATGACGGCGATCGCGGCCCGTCGGCTCACCTCGAACCGCGACTCCCGCAGCACCCCCGGCACCAGCCGGCCGCTCGGCCGGCCGGTGTCGGGCGGCCCGTCGCGTACGTAGTCCGCGCCATCAAGGTCTGGCCAGGCAGCATCATCCGCCCGGCCGACATTGTCCGCCCGGCCGGCATTGTCCGCCCGGCCGGCATCATCCGCCCGGCCGGTATTGTCCGCGGCGCCGGCGTCGTCCTGCCAGCCCGCCGGTGTGACCCGGTCCGCGCCGCGCGGCGTACCGCGGCCCGGGCGGTGCCTACCGGGCTCCGTCGACCGGTCGGCCACGTCCTCACCTCCCCCGTCCGGGCTGACAGATTGGCGGTGCTCGGGCAGCGCCGGCCGGAGCGGCGTCGCATCAGGGGTCCAGCCCGGTCGGGCCAGCACGGCGGCCAGCCGCGCCACCACGATCGCGTCGGCGCGCGACCCCCGGGCGAATCTGCCGCCGGAGAGGAGGCCACGCTGCCGCACCCGGGAGACGCTAGAGCGCCGGGCCCGGCCGGCGGTGTTGGCGCCGCACCTTGTGGACGACGAATCGGCCTGTGGATGCGAGGATTGACAATCGTGACCGACGTCCGATCGCGCGGGGCGGGCTCGGCGCGCGTCGGCAGCCACCACGTCGGCGTGAACCGCCCACCCCGCGGCCAGGCGGCGCTCATCACGACCGCCGTCGTCGTCGCCGCGCTGGCCCTTGGCTGGCTCGCCTGGCCCCCGGGCGGCACGGACCTCTCGGCCCAGCTCGCCAGGGCCGACTTCGCCCGCCAGTTCGGGCTCACACCCGTCGACTTCCGGTGGTACGGCGGCACGAACCAGTTCGGCTACAGCGTCATGTCGCCGTTCGTCATGGCCGCGCTCGGCGTCCGGGTCACCGGGGCGTTGGCCGCAATCGCCTCAGCCTTGCTCTTCACCCTGATCCTGGTCCGGACCCGGGTGCGGCGCCCGGTCCTCGGTGGCATCGCCGGTGCCGGGTGCATCGTCGCCAACCTGGTGTCCGGCCGGATCACCTACGCGCTCGGGCTCGTCTTCGCGCTCGCCGCCGTCGCCGCGGCGACCGACTCGAATCCACGCCGGCGCACGGCCTCGATCATCGTGGCGACCGTGCTCGCCGCACTCACGAGTCCGGTCGCCGGTCTGTTCACCGGGCTGGCCGGTGCCGCGCTGATCTTGGCCGGGCACTGGCGCGACGGCCTGGTGATGGGCATCGCCGCGCTCGTCCCGATCCTCGTCACGGCAGCGCTGTTCGGGCAAGGCGGCTGGATGAATATCAGCCAGTCCGACGTCGTGCACTCCACCGCGCTGTGCGGCGTCGCGCTCATTGTCGTCCCGCACCGGGTGATCCGGGCCGGCGCGCTGCTCGCGGCGCTCGGCATCGTGGCGGCGTTCACTGTCCGCACCCCGGTCGGACTGAACGCGATCCGGCTGCCGGTGATGCTGGCGATCCCGGTGGTCGTCGCGACGCTGCGGTGGAGACTGCCGCTCGTGGTCATCCTGGCCGCGCTGATGGGCTGGTGGCAGGCACCGATCATGCTCGGCGACCTGCACGACGCCGGGACCCCGCTGGCGAGTCAGGCCTACTTCGCCCCGCTGACCACCGAGCTCGCCCGACTGCGCCCCACCGGCCGGGTCGAGGTCCCGCCGACCCGCGACTACTGGGAGTCCGCCTACGTCGCGCGGACCACCCCGCTGGCCCGCGGCTGGATGCGCCAGCTCGACCTGCGAAACAACCTGCTCTTCTTCAACGGCACCCTCACCGCTCGCAGCTATCGCGGCTGGCTGTCGGACAACGCCGTGCAGTACGTCGCCGTCCCCGACGCACGTCTCGCCGGGCCCGGTAGCGACGAGGGCAGGTTGCTCGGCACCGGCCTACCCTACCTGCACCGGATCTGGACGTCGCAACACTGGACCGTCTACGCCGTGGTGGATTCGGCGCCGGTGATCACAGCGCCGGCCCGGCTGGTATCGATGGATGCCATCGGCGTGACGATCGCCGCGGACCGGCCGCTGCGAGCCGGCCTGCGGGTGCGGTATTCGCGCTGGCTCACCATCGACGGACCGGGGGCCTGCCTGGCCCGGCAGGGCAGCTGGAGCCGGCTGACGATCACCGAGCCCGGGACCTACCGGATCAGCTCTGCCCTGCACTCGAGTCACCGCGGGCACTGCGGCGACTGACCACGACACCGAGGACCCCCGGGCCGACGTGCGCGCCGATGACCGCGCCCACCTCGAGCACCAGCAGCTCACCGATGCTCCGGACCGACTCGCGGACCAGTGCCGCGAGCGCGTCGGCACGCTCCGGCGCGGCCAGGTGGTGCACCGCGATGTCGACCCGCGCATCGCCGGCTGCCTGCCCGGCCAGCGCTGCCAACCGGGCGATCGCCTTGGCCGGCGTCCGGACCCGCTCCAGCGGCAGGATGTGCCCGCCCGACACGTGCAGCAGCGGCTTCACCGACAGCGCCGTGCCGAGCAGCGCACGGGCGGCACCGATCCGCCCGCCGCGGCGCAGATGCTCCAGGTTGTCGACGTAGAACAGCGTCGTCGTACGCCGGGAGACCGCCTCCGCGCGGGCGGCGACCTCGTCCAGCCCGGCGCCGGAGGAAGCCAGCTCGGCTGCCGCGAGCACCGGGAAACCCAGGCCCATGCATGTCGACCGCGAGTCGACGATCCGGATGCCGTCTGGCCATTGCGCCGCGGCAGAGCGGGCCGCATCCGCCGTACCGGACAGCGCCCCGGACAGGTGCACCGACACGACTCCGCCTGCGCCGGCCGCACGGGCCCGGCTGAAGACGTCGGCGAATTGGGTGGTCGCCGGCCGCGACGTGGTCGCCCGCACGTGCCGCGACCGCAGCGCCGGTACGACCGCCGCCGGGGTGACGTCGGTGCCCTCGAAGCCCTGCACGGCACCGGCATCCACCCGCAGCGGTACGACCTCGATGCCGAGCCCGGCGACGCGCGCAGCGGGCAGGTACGCCGTCGAGTCGGTGACCACGACGACCCGCCCGGCCGGACTCGCGGGCACCCTCAGCCGACCACGAAGTTGACCAGCCGGCCGGGCACGGCGATCACCCGGCGCACGGTCGCGCCGTCCAGGTGCGCCGCGACGCGCTCCTCGCTCCGGGCCGCCGCCTCCATCGCCGCCGCGTCGGCGTCCGCGACGACGGTGATGGTCGCGCGTACCTTGCCGTTGACCTGCACCGCGACCTCGATGGTGTCCGTCGCCAGCAACGCCGGGTCGGCGACCGGGAACGCCTCCCAGGCAAGGGATTCGTCGTGTCCCAGCCGGGACCACAGCTCCTCGCCGGCGTGCGGCGCCAGCGGCGCGAGCATCAGCACCAGCGGCTCGACCAGCTCTCGCGGCACCGGACCGCTCGGATAGGTGCGGGTCAGGCTGTTGGACAGCTCGGTGATCCGGGCCACCGAGGTGTTGAACCGCAGCTCCTGGTAGCCGGTGCGCACAGCCGCGATCGTGCGGTGCAGCAGCCGGCGGGTGCCCTCGTCGACCGGAATTGCGTCCACTGTGGACACCCGGGTCTGACCGGACTCCTCGTCGACGACGTTGCGCCAGATTCGCTGCAGCAGCCGGTACATTCCGGTGATCGCCTGGGTGTCCCACGGCCGGCTCTGCTCCAGCGGCCCGGTGAACATCTCGTACAGCCGGAAGGTGTCGGCGCCGTACCGCGCGATCATGTCGCTCGGCGCGACGACGTTCTTCAGGCTCTTGCCGATCTTGCCGAATTCCTGGGTGACCGGCTGGTCGTCGTAGAAGAATTCCGAGCCGCGGCGCTGCACCTGCGACGCCTCGACGTAGAAGCCGCGGTCATTGGTATACGCCGGCGCCTGGATCATGCCCTGGTTGACCAGCCGGCGGAACGGTTCGAAGGAGGACACTTGGCCCAGGTCGTAGAGCACCTTGTGCCAGAACCGGGCGTACAGCAGGTGCAGCACAGCATGCTCGGCTCCGCCGACGTACAGGTCGACCCCGCCGCAGTCGGCGTCGTCGCGCGGTCCCATCCAGTACCGCTCGTTCGCCGGATCGCATACGGCGGCGGGGTTGTCCGGGTCGGCATAGCGCAGCTCATACCAGCAGGAGCCGGCCCAGTTCGGCATCGTGTTGGCGTCGCGGCGGTACGTCCGGGTGCCGTCGCCCAGATCCAGCCGCGTCGTCATCCAGCCGGTCGCCCGTGACAGCGGGGATTCCGGCGCGCTGGTGAGGTCGTCGTCGGGGAAGGTCCGCGGCGAGTAGTCGTCGACCTCGGGCAGCGTCACCGGCAGCAGTTCCGCCGGTACGGCGTGCGGGCGGCCGTCGTCGTCGTAGACGATCGGGAACGGCTCACCCCAGTAGCGCTGCCGGGAGAACAGCCAGTCCCGCAGCCGGTAGGTGACGGCCGGGCGGCCGTCGCCGTGCTCGGCCAGCCACGGGACGATCCGCGCCTTCGCGTCGTCGACGCCCAGCCCGTCCAGGAAACCGGACGCGACGGCCGGGCCGGTGCCGGTGTAGGCCTCGCCGTCGCAGCCCTCCGGCGGCGCCACCGTCCGTACGATCGGCAGGTCGAATGCCGCGGCGAAGTCCCAGTCGCGCTGGTCCTGCCCGGGCACGGCCATGATCGCGCCGGTGCCGTAGCCCATCAGCACATAGTCGGCGACGAAGACCGGGATCCGCTCGCCGTTGACCGGGTTGTCTACATAGGACCCGGTGAATACGCCGGTCTCCTCCTTCGCGTCGGCCTGCCGGTCCAGCTCCGACCGGCGGCTCGCGGCCCGCTGGTAGGCCGACACCGCCTCGGCCGGCGTCCGCGCGTCACCCGTCCACGATCCCGGAATGCCTGCGGGCCAGGTGGTGGCGGTCAGCGGTCCGACCAGCGGGTGCTCCGGCGCCAGGACGACGTACGTCGCGCCGAACAGCGTGTCCGGGCGGGTCGTGAAGACCTCGATCGGATCGGCCGTCTCGGCGCGGAACGTCACGTAGGCGCCGGTCGACCGGCCGATCCAGTTGCGCTGCTGCAGCTTGATCGACTCCGGCCACTGCAGCACGTCCAGGTCGTCGATCAGCCGGTCGGCGTACGCCGTAATCCGCAGCATCCACTGCCGCAGCGGCCGGCGGAACACCGGGAAGTTGCCGCGCTCGCTGCGGCCGTCGGCGGTGACCTCCTCGTTGGACAGCACCGTCCCCAGGCCCGGGCACCAGTTGACCGGCGCCTGTTGCAGGACGGCCAGCCGGTGCGCATCCACGACGTCGCGGCGCTCGCCGTCCGACAGCTGCTCCCACGGCCGGCCGGTCGGGTTGGTGCCCTCGGCGGGCTGCCGGCGCCCGGCCGTCAGCTCCGCCTCCAGGTCGGTGATGCGGCGTGCCTTCGCAGCCCCGGTGTCGTACCAGGAGTCGAACAGCTGCAGGAAGATCCACTGGGTCCAGCGGTAGTAGCGCGGATCGATGGTGCTGATCGACCGGCTCGGGTCATGGTCCATGCCCAGCCGGCGTAGCTGCTCGCGGTAGGTCTCGATGTTGTTCTCGGTGGTCAGCCGCGGATGCCGGCCGGTCTCGACGGCGTACTGCTCGGCGGGCAGGCCGAAGGCGTCGTAGCCCATGGTGTGCAGGACGCTGAATCCGGCCATCCGCTGGTAGCGGGCGTAGACGTCGGTGCTGATGTAGCCCAGCGGGTGCCCGACGTGCAGGCCCTCCCCGGAGGGGTAGGGAAACATGTCCATCACGAACAGCTTCGGCCGGTCCTTCACCCGCTCGAAGCCGTCGGACAGCGAGCCGACCGGATTCGGCGTGGCGAACGTGCGTTCGTCGGCCCAGCGCTGCTGCCAGTGCGGCTCGATCCGGGCGGCCAGCTGCGCGGTGTAGCGGTGGGCCGGGGTGCGTGGGTGATCGCGGGTGTCGGCGCTGTCGGTCATCGTGGTAGCTCCTCGGAATTCGGTACCGGTCTTCGGGCATGAAAAAAGCCCCTGCAGACCGCGAGGGGCTCGCCGCGCTGAGGAGGTGGTGCGCTCAGCGCGGCCCGGCGAGGAGCAGACGGCTCGGTGTGGTCACGCCGCGATGCTACCGCCTCAGCGCCGGCGGCGGCGGCGCGCCGGTAAGGTCGCCGACCGGAGCCCCGGTGATCAGGTGCAGCAGCGCCAGGCCGTAGGCCTCGACCGGGTCGTGGTGCTCGATCCGCACCTGGTGCCCGGCCACCTCGAGCACCACGGCGTAGGCCTCCCGGTCGCGCTCGAGTCGGCGGAACGTGCCGCCGAGCCGCTCGCGCAGCTGCCCCTCACTCGGCAGCCACAGCGCCTCGTCCTGCTCGACCGAATCCAGCGCCCACTCGGTCGTGCCGTTGAAGCCGATCACCGGGCCGGTCCGGAAGTGATGCACCTCGACGGTCAGCTGCGACAGCACGAAGACGTCGTCGTCCATCTCCAGGTCCGGCAGCACGAACCGGTCGCCCGAGGCCGGCGTCCAGCGCAGGCCCACGGCGCGCAGCCGCCGGGCCAGCGCGATCGATATCACCGCGGTCACCGCTCGTCGCCGAGCACCGGCTCGGGCAGCGTGCCGGCGTTGTATTCCAGCAGCCGCCAGCCGGACCCGGCCACCGACAGTACCGACCAGCAGCAGTTGGACATCGGGCCGAGAACGCGCGGGCGGGCGGACAGGCCCAGCAGCACCGCCACGCCGGTGCGGATCGCACCGCCGTGACTGACGACCACGAGTACGCCGCCGTCCGCCGTCGTGTCGACGGCGTCCCGCACCGCCGGCACGACGCGCTCGGCGACCTGCTCGTAGGTCTCCGCGCCCGGTGGGTCCCACGCGGCGAATTCGGTCGGGAACCGGGACCGTACGTCGTCGGTCGGAAGCCCCTCCCACTCGCCGTAGTGCCGCTCCCGCACCCGGGGGTCGACACGGACGGCCAGGCCGGTGAGTGCGCGCAGCGGTGCCGCGGTGTCGCGCGCCCGGGACAGGTCGGAGGAGACGATGGCGGCGGGCCGCAGCGCGGCGAGCAGCCGGCCGGCCCGGTCGGCCTGCGCGCGGCCGACCTCGTCCAGCGGGACGTCGAGGCTGCCCTGGAAGCGACCGGTGAGATTCCATTCGGTGCGGCCGTGCCGCAACAAGATCACGCGGGAGGCGGTCAAAGGTTCGGGCAGTCCTTCCAGAGCCGCTCCAGGGCGTAGAAGACCCGCTCCTCGTCGTGCTGGACATGGACGACGAGGTCGATGAAGTCCAGCAGCACCCACCGACCCGACCGCTCGCCCTCCCGGCGTACCGGCTTGGCACCGGCCTCCCGCAGCTTGTCCTCGATCGCCTCGACGATCGCATCGACCTGCCGCTCGCTCGGGGCGGAGGCGATGACGAAGGCGTCGGTGATGACCAGCCGCTCGCTCACGTCGATGGCGACGATGTCATGCGCGAGCTTGTCCGCGGCGGCCTCGCGAGCGATGTCGACCAGCTCCCGGGTGCGTTCGGACGCTGTCATCGGCCGGAGGACTGGTCGCTGGTCACAGGAGCGAGCCTCTCACGCCGATCGGCAGCCGGCATCGCCGTGCCGGGGCGGTAGAGCCCGCGCTTCTCGATGTACTGCACGACGCCGTCCGGGACGAGGTACCAGACCGGCCGGCCCGCGGCGACCCGGTCGCGGCATGCGGTCGAGGAGATCGACATCGCGGGCACCTCGACCAGGCTCACCGAGTCACTCGGCAGGTGCGCGGAGGACAACGCGTAGCCGGGCCGGGTCACCCCGACGAACCGGGCCAGGTCGAACAGGTCGTCGCGGGCGTCCTTCCAGGACAGGATCGCATCCAATGCGTCGGCGCCGGTGATGAAATACAGCTGCGCGCCCGGATAGTCCGCCCCCAGGTCGCGAAGCGTGTCACTGGTGTACGTCGGGCCGCCCCGGTCGATGTCGACCCGGCTGACGTGAAAGCGCGGGTTCGAGGCGGTGGCGATGACCGTCATCAAGTAGCGGTCCTCTGCGGCGCTGACCCCAGCGGTGTCCTTCTGCCACGGCTGCCCGGACGGCACGAAGACCACGATCTCGAGGTCGAAGAGGTCGGAGACCTCGCTCGCCGCGACGAGGTGGCCGTGGTGGACCGGGTCGAAGGTCCCGCCCATCACGCCGACCCGTGCGAACCTCCCGTCGCGCGTCATAGCCGTCGATGCTATCGGCCGGCCGCGAGCCGGCCTCGGCACGGACGTCGTGACCAGCCGGACTTAGCGACTACGACATCGACCGGCACCCGAGCTCCTGGCTGCCTGCCTCCCGTCGCCTACCAGGAATCGATCGTAACGACGGTGAACTTGCCGGTCGCGCACATCATCGCTCCCTTGGCATAACCGGGTGGGAAGCCTGCGCGTGCGATGCGAAATTGGAGCTGGCCCATCCCGTCCAAACCCTCCTGCGTTACGCCGTTCAGCTTGACAGATGAAACCGTCAATTTGCCGACACGATGCCGCACGTCGTGCAGATGACTGGGGACCTGCCTGTAACCGAGCGCCTGCCCGCGTGCCAGCGGATCCCGCCACCAGTGCCACGAAGTCGCGTCCAGTAGATCGATCGCGGCACGCACACGGCCTGCATTGATGTCGCCAAAGAGCGACTGCACCTGCGATCGAACCGCACTCTTGGTGCACCAGTCCGCTGACGCGGTCGATGGCGACGGCGCGACCGCGCGAGGTGGCTGCCGCGCCGAATCATCGCAGCCAACGAGGCCGATCGCGATCGCGAAAGCACAACAGATCATCGCGTCGCGCCGAATTCCCCTACGTCCCGCTCCGTCAATGATGACGCCCGTCACGCGAGCCTCGTCATTAGGAGACCCATTAGGACCGACAGGAGAGATGAGTTCAGAGAGAATGCTCGGCTGCGCAGCTCCAGGAGCTGCCGTGTACGCGACCGTGCGCCCGCCCAATCGGCCCGTAGCCGAACCGCCTGAACGAACGTGAGACCGAGCCTCAGAGCGCCGTAGCTACCCCAAATATTGCCTCCATCTACTACGGAACCACTTACGAACACACAG
>JBPCOR010000123.1:0-4559 GCA_051000035.1 Mycobacteriales bacterium
ACGCGCCGAGAACGGGCACCCCGAGATCGCTCACGTCGGTGCCCTCGGACCAGCCGGGCGGCAGGCAGGCGCCGACGACGTCCATGCCGTGCGAGGGCTCCCGCCGCAGCTGGGTGGCGAGGCGCTGCACGCCGCGCTCGTAGCCCACCAGCAGGACGCGCTGCATGAAGCGCCCGTCCCGGCGGCGCCGGTGCACCCACATGCGTGCGACGTAGCGCACCAGCAGGACGCCGAGCGTCGTCCCGGGCAGCGCCACCAGGACGTAGCCGCGAGCGACCTCGAGACGGCCGGCGTAGCTGACGATGGCCAGCAGCGCGATCAGCCCGACGCCGGCCGCGACGACCCGCTGGCGCTCCTCGGAGCCGACGAAGAGGAATCGCGGTTCGTACGCACGCGAGAGTCCGGCCGCGCTCAACCACGCGATCGGGAGCAGCAGGCTCAGGATGAGGTAACCGGAGGAGCGATCGGTGACCGCACCGAAACGCAGCACGAACGCCACCCCGGCTGCGAACAGAGCGACCGTACCGTCGAGTAGTACCAATCCGAATGCGTAGCGTCGCTCCCAACGGCGAATGGGCCGGTAACTGGGGGCGGTGTCGGCATCGACGGCGAGCAATGGAACCGCCGACACATCCGACACCGCCGCGCCAGGCATCGCGTTACCAAGAATTGTCATCGTTCGGGCCCCCTGCAGGTGCTGTTTTCTGCCCCGGTCGCGCCCCCCACGCTCCCGGAGACCCCCTTGGCGTCAACTCTGAGTCACTTCAGTGTTACGCCGAGTGACGCGGGATGAGGCGAAGCAAAGCGACGCCGGCAATGAGCAATGTGATCGCGGTCACGATGAGCCCGACCAGGTGCAAGCCCGTGTAGGCCAATGCCGGTCCGGTCGCCGCGGATGCTCCCGCTGCCTTTCCATACATGCGTGTCACCTCCTCTCGATAATCGCGGTTCGACTTGAAAGAATCGTTGGGTCAGCCGCCATCCCAGACGGCGTCCTGCCGACGAAGTGTCGCTATCAGTGAACGAATGAACGCGGCTTGTAGAAAGATGTCGTAGACCATTTCCACGAAGAGCACGACTGACACCGCCATTGCCGGCCCGCCCGCGCGCCGCGCGGTCACGACCCGCTCGACGATGAAGACCGCTCCGATCGCGGCCCAGAACGGCGTGATCCGGAAGGTGCTCGTGGCCATCGCCAGGCCGAGCACCGAGAGGTAGAGAATCTCGGCGACGACGGCGAGGCACAGCCCGACCTGCTGCGCGATGTAGGGCAGGGTCGAGCGGCGCAGGCCGAAGATCCGCAGGTTGTCCAGCGCGCCGCGGTACCACCGCACCCGCTGCCGCCAGAGCATCGCCGGGGTCGGCATGACCTCGGTGACGACGCGGCAGTCGCGGGGACTGCGGGTGGCGTAGCCGAGGGTGCGCAGCGCCAGGGTCATCTCGCTGTCCTCGGTGAGCGACGCCGGGTTGTACAGATCGCCTGGTACGCCGGGGATCGCTGCGCCCCGCGCGGCCGCGACCCGACGCAGCGCCTCGACGCGGAACATCGTGGAAGTGCCGGTCAGCACCATCGCGATGCCCTTCTTGCGGCCGACCGACCGTGCATAGCGGGCGTACTCGCTGCGCTGCAGCAGGCCGATGAGCCCGGAGCCCTCGTCGCCGACGAACACCCCGCCGACGGCGCCGACCTTCGGGTCGTCGAAGCAGCGCTTCGCGGCGGCGATGAACTCCTCGGCGAGAACGGTGTCGGCGTCGACCACGAGCACGTAGGCATCGGTGGCATCGGTGGGCAGTCCCGGCAGCAACCCGGCGAGCACCTGATTGAGCGCGCCGGCCTTCATCTGCGTGTTGCCGACCGTCTCGATGACCTCGACGCCGGCCGCCCGGGCGATGGCGGCGGTCGCATCCGTGCAGTTGTCGGCAATCACCACGACCCGGCGCGGCGTCACGGTCTGGGCGGCGAGGCCTGCCAGAGTGGCTGCCAGTCGGTCGGCCTCGTTGTGTGCCGGGACGAGCACCGTCACGGCGGCCGATCGGACCCGGGCAGCGGGCGCGGGAAGGTGGCGAGAGTCAGCCAGCAGCGGGGCGGGATTGCAGCACACCGCGTCGCATCTCATCGCCGAGAGTGACGACGCGAACGCGACAGGTGAACCTGCCTCGTCGCTGCGATCAATTGTGATGCTCACTGCGCAATCCCCGTGTTCGACCAATAATCCGAAGGCCCGGAAAGCAAACCTTGATGACCACCCGTCGGTCACCCCGAGGCTTACTGTAAGGGGTCGGAAATCTTGCTGTGCGGGAGATCGTACAATTACGCAGCGTATGACGAAAGATTCGCTCTCGGTAATTGGCCGCTCATTTTAGGTAGCCGGTTTGGCTCTCCGGACGCGACTACGCTCCGCAACTACACCATTGCTACCTGTTATAAATCTCGCTACCGGTAATGAGTTGAGCCGATGGAGTAAATGCAACGCGGGTGCGGTCTCGACGTTGCGTCATCCCGCGATAGCGCAGAGTTATAGAATGCGATGATCAGGCACGCTGTAGCGGATGGGTTAGTGGATTGCGTTCTGCGCGCGTTCGAGACCCTGCGTGATCAAGAGCTCGGTCGCATCGGCCGCGGTGTCGACCACGCCGGGTAGCGACGTTCGCTCCGGGCCGGCGAAGTCCCGCAGCACGTGGTCGGTCTGGTCCTGTCTCCCGGTCGTCCCCCCGATTCCCACCCGGACCCGGTAGTAGTCGGGTCCGCCGAGTGACCGGGTGATCGACCGGAGCCCGTTGTGGCCGTTGTCGCCGCCGCCCAGCTTCAGTCGCACCGTGCCGAGGTCCAGGTCGAGCTCATCGTGTACGACGACGATCCGCTCGACCGGCACCCGGAAGAACCGTCGCAGTCCGGCGACCGGACCCCCGGACTCGTTCATGAAGGACAGCGGCTTCGCCAGGACCACCCGCTCACCGCACAGCCGCCCCTGGATCGCCTCGGCTCTGGCGGAGTGGGCCTTGAACCGGCCGCCGACCCGGTCGGCGAGCTCGTCGAGCACCAGGAAACCGGCACTGTGCCGGGTGGTGGCGTACCGCGGGCCGGGGTTGCCGAGACCGACGATGAGGTACGGCGCCGCTGGATCCGGCTCCGGATCGGGTCGGCGAAGACGCACGCTCAGCGGGCCTACTCGCCGGCCCTGTCGCCGGCCCTGTCGCCGACCCTGTCGGCGGCGCTGTCGCCCGACTGCTCGCCGGACCCGCCGGCGGCCGCCTCGTCGTCCCCATCCGCCTGCTCGGACGCCGCCTCCGGCTCCTCGTGCTCGATGCCCACCTCGGCCTCGGCCTCGGCGAGCTCGGCCTCCACCTGCTCGGCCGTCGGGACGGCCAGGATCGACACGACGGTGTAGTCGGCTTCGGTGGTCAGCGTGACGCCGGCCGGCAGCGGCACGTCGGCCGCGGTGATCGTGTCGCCGACCGTCAGGCCCGCGATGCTGACGCTGAAGCTCGCCGGGATGTGCGTCGCCTCGGCCTCGACGGAGATCGCGGTGAGCTCGTGGTTGACCAGGGTGTCTGGCGCGGCCTCGCCGTCGAGAGTCACCGGCACCTCGATGGTGACCTTCTCGCCGCGACGTACGGCGATCAGGTCGATGTGCTCGAGCACACCCTTGATCGGGTCCCGCTGGACGGCCTTGGCAAGTGCGAGCTGATTGCTGCCGCCGTCCATGTCGATGGTGAGCAGCGCGTTGGAGTTCTTCAACGCGAGCATCATCTGGTGGCCGGGCAGCGTCAGGTGGATCGGGTCGATGCCGTGGCCGTAGAGCACCGCGGGGACGTTGTGATCACGCCGGATACGACGGGCGGCGCCCTTGCCGAATTCGGTGCGGGCGTGCGAAGCGATGCGGATCTCGTCGGCCACGGTGCGGTTTCCCTTTCGGAAGCGTCTGTGTCGGGTGTCGCGTGTCGTCGGGTGTCGCCACGACGAAGCCGAGATGCCGACCGCGCTCGGGTGACCGTCGATCACGGAGCGGGAGCTCCCTCGCCGGGCAACGTCGCATGACTGTACCAGTTCGGGGCGACCTTGCCGGATGCGGCCGGCCCACGCATGCTCGGGCGACCTCGGCGGTCAGCCGGCCGCGCCGTCGAAGAGGCTCGTGACCGAGCCGTCCTCGAAGATCTCCCGGATGGCCGTGGCGATGAGCGGGGCGATCGAGAGCACGGTGATCTTGTCCAGCCGCTTCTCCGACGGGATGGGCAGCGTGTTGGTCAGCACGACCTCGCGGATGCGGCTGTTCTTCAGTCGCTCGACCGCCGGGCCGGCGAGCACCCCGTGGGTCGCGGCGACGATGACGTCGGCCGCGCCGGCGTCGAAGAGCACGTCGGCCGCGGCGACGACGGTGCCGCCGGTCTGGATCTCATCGTCGATCATGATGCAGGTCCGTCCGGCCACGTCACCGATCACCCGGTTCGCGGTGACCTTGCCCGGCCGGAACGGGTCGCGGGTCTTGTGGATGAAGACCAGCGGGCAGCCGCCGAGGCGATCGGTCCCCCGCTCGGCCAGCAGGACCCGGCCAGAGTCC
>JBPCOR010000273.1:0-7196 GCA_051000035.1 Mycobacteriales bacterium
GTCGGCAGCTGCGTCGCCGGCAGCTGCGTCGTGGACGGCTGGACCGTCCGCGGCTGGGCCGTCGGCGACTGGGCCGTCGGCGACTGGGCCGTCGGCGCGTGCGGCGCAGCCGTGTCATTGGTAGGCGCACCGCCGTTCTGACGCTCCTTGATCACGGCGATCAGGTCGCTCTTGCGCATGCGGGTCGTGCCGGCGACGCCGAGTTCGCCGGCGATGCGCTGCAGGTCGGCCAGCACCATTCCGGTCAGCCCGGGGCGCCGGCGTGTCTTGGCGCCGTTGGTGCCCCCGCCGCCGGCGGAGTCGGTGGATTCGCCCGTGCGGCGCTGGTCGGCCGTCACGTCCGTCGCGGACGAGTCGGTCCGGACGTCGGTGGTTTCGGTCAATTGAAGGGTCCTTCCCCTACGTCAGCCCGTTCAACTGAACAGTTGCGGGCCGGTGTGCTGCGTCCGGCCCGTCGGGCCGGGCCAGCCGCATCGGGATGTCCGAATACCCGAGGCAGAAACTGCGGGTGATCCGCGCCGATCCAGTCAGCGCCCACAGGACGGTAGACCTGAAAATGACGGAACTGATGGGGACTGATGCCGGACGATTGATCCGGCGGCCCCCCGCATTGACGCTCGCCCTCCGGGGCGGCTGACAGGCCAACTCTAATACCGTTGACCCGAAAGCAGCAACAGCGGCGCGCGCGGCGTCATTCCCGGGCATCGCCGGACGTGGGCCTGCCGGCCTCCCCGGCGGGCGGGCCATCGGGCTCGGCCGGCCGTGGCCGGGCACCCTGCGCGTCGATGTCGATCTGCCGGCCGAGCCATCCCGGCGGGGCATAGTGGGCCAGGTCGGCCCCCGACCTGCCGAACGCGATGACCGACGGCCCCGCGCCGGAGACAGCGGCAGGTACGCCGGCGGCCCGGAGCGTCGCGACCAGCGCCGCGGTCGCCGGCACGGCGTGGCTGCGATACCGCTGATGCAGCCGATCCTCGGTCGCCGGCATCAGCAGATCCGGCGCGGCGCCGAGTGCGTGCACGAGCAGCGCCGCGCGCCCGGCGTTGACCGCGGCGTCGGCGTGCGCGATCAGGTCCGGCAGCGCGGCCCGGTCCGCTGCCGTCGCGCCGCGCCCGGGCGCGATGAAGATCCACGGACGCAGGCCCTGCGCCTTCGCGAACCGTTTCGCAGCCGGGTGATTCCCGTCGTACCAGGCGATCGTCGCGCCGCCGAGCAGGGTGGCCGCGACGTTGTCCGGGTGCCCCTCGATCGCGGTGGCGAGGGCCAAGGCGTCGGCCTGCCCGCCGGCCCGGGTGTCATCGCGCCCGGTGAGCAACCGGCCGGCGACCACCCCGGCGACGATCGCGGCCGCGGACGACCCGAGCCCGCGGGACTGCGGAATCCCGTTGCGGCACCCGATGTGCACCCCGGGCGCCGACACGCCGAGCCTGGCCAGGCAGCGCAGCAGGCTCGCAGCCACCAGGTGCGTGTCGTCGCCGGGCAGATCCGCTGCGCCCTCACCGGTCACGTCGACCACGACCGCTCCGCGAGCGGTGACGACGACCTCCACGTCGTCATAGATGGCCAGCGCCAGGGCGAGTGCGTCGAAGCCGGGACCGAGGTTCGCGCTGCTCGCCGGCACCCGGACGGCGACGCGGGTGCCCGGACGCAGCCGGCCCGTCACGCCAGGCCGAGTGCGCCGGCGGCCGCGGCGGCATCGACGGGCACGGTCACCGGCGCGGGCGAGCCGGCGATGCCCCAGTCCGGTTCCTTCAGCCCGTTACCGGTCACGGTGCACACGACCAGGCTGCCCGCCGGGCACCGGCCGTCGGCGGCCGTCGCCAGCAGCCCGGCAACGCTTGCCGCCGATGCGGGCTCGACGAAGACGCCTTCGCTGCGGGCAAGAAGTCGGTAGGCCTCGAGGATCTGCCGGTCGGTGGCGGCGTCGATGAGGCCCTCGGACTCATCGCGCGCGGCGATCGCCTGCTTCCACGACGCCGGCTTGCCGATCCGGATCGCCGTCGCGATGGTGATCGGCCGGCTGACCTCCACGCCGGTCACGATGGGTGCGGCGCCGGCCGCCTGGAAGCCGAACATCCTGGGCGCGGATTCGGTGACGCCGTCGCTGGCGTACTCGCGATATCCCTTCCAGTACGCCGTTATGTTGCCGGCGTTGCCGACGGGCAGGCAGTGTATGTCCGGCGGTCTGCCGAGTACGTCGCACACCTCGAACGCCGCCGTCTTCTGCCCCTCGATGCGGTACGGGTTCACCGAGTTGACCAGCGTGACCGGGAAATGGTCGGCCAGGTCGCGGGCGAGGGTGAGGCAGTCGTCGAACGAGCCGTCGACCTGCAGTAGCTCGGCCCCGTGCACCAGCGCCTGGGCGAGCTTGCCGAGCGCGATCTTGCCGCTCGGCACGAGGACCGCGCAGACCAGGCCGGCCCGGACCGCGTAGGCCGATGCCGAGGCGCTGGTGTTGCCGGTGCTCGCGCAGATGACAGCCCGGCTGCCCTCGCCGACCGCCCGGGTGATGGCTACGGTCATGCCGCGGTCCTTGAACGACCCGGTCGGGTTGACGCCCTCGACCTTCAGGTGCACCTCGCAGCGAGTACGACGCGATAGCTCCGGTGCAGGGATCAACGGCGTACCGCCCTCGCCCAAGGTCACTGCCGGCGCACCGAGGTCGGGCAGCCGGTCGGCGTACTCGGCGATGACGCCCCGCCACATCACGACGTTGCCTTGCCGGGCTCGAAGCCCTCGACGCGCATCACGCTGGTCACCCGGCGGACGACGTCGAGGTTTCGCAGGTCGGCGACGGTCGCGGCGAGCGACGCGTCCGGCGCGGTGTGGGTGACCGTCACGAGCGTCGCGTCGGCTCCGTGGCCCTCCTGCCGGACGGTCGAGATGCTCACGTCGTGCGCCGCGAACGCTTGTGCGACAGCCGAAAGCACACCCGGACGGTCTGCGACGTCGAGGCTGACGTGATAGCGCGTCGGCGTCTGTCCCATCGGCCGGACGGCCAGGGCTGCATTCGCGGGCGGCGCGCCGGCCGTCACGCCCGCGAGCCGGTTGCGAGCGGCGGCCACGACGTCGCCGAGGACGGCGCTCGCGGTCGGCGCACCACCGGCGCCGCGGCCGTAGAACATCAGCTCGCCGGCGGCGTCGCCCTCGACGAAGACCGCGTTGAACGCCTCGCCGACGCTCGCGAGCGGGTGCGTCCGGTCGATCATGGCGGGATAGACGCGCGCGCTCACCGCGTCGCCCTTCGCATCGGACACCCGCTCGCAGATCGCGAGCAGCTTCACCACCGCGCCCATGCTGCGAGCGCTCGCGATGTCGGCGGCCGTGACGTCGGCGATACCCTCGCGATGCACATCGGCGACGGTGATGTCGGTGTGAAATGCCAGCTGCGCAAGGATTGCAGCCTTGGCCGCGGCGTCGAAACCGTCGATGTCCGAGGACGGATCGGCCTCGGCGTATCCGAGCTCGGTGGCCTCGGCGAGCGCCTCGTCGAAGCTCTGCCCGGTGGCGTGCATGCTGGACAGGATGAAGTTGGTCGTGCCGTTGACGATGCCCAGCACGCGGGTGACGCGGTCGCCGGCGAGGGACTCGGCGAGGGGCCGCAGCAGCGGGATCGCGCCCGCGACCGATGCCTCGTAGTACAGGTCGACGCCGGCCAGCCGCGCGGCCTCGCGCAGGCGGGTGCCCTGCTCGGCGAGCAGCGCCTTGTTGGCGGTGACGACGGACCGGCCGCGTTTCATCGCCTCCAGCAGCAGCGACCCGACCGGCTCGACGCCACCGATCACCTCGACCACCAGGTCGACGTCTTCGCGCGCGACGAGCGACGCGGCGTCGGTGGTGAGCAGCTCGGCAGCGACGTCGGCATGCCGGTGCGGGCGGCGTACGGCGACGCCGGCGAGGCGCAGCGGTGCCCCGACCCGCCCGGCCAGGTCGTCGGCGCGCTCGCGCAGGATGCGCACCACCTGACTGCCGACCGCGCCGCACCCCAGGACGGCCACGCCGATATCGCGGCCGGCCGGCTGCGGCTTCGGGTCGGGCGTCACGAGCTCACATCCGCTCGGGTGCGCGCACGCCCAGCAGGCCCAGGCCGTTGGCGAGTACGACGCGGGTCGCCTCACACAGCCACAGCCGCGCCACGGTGAGCGGCGTCGCTTCCTCGTCGCCCTGCGGCAGCACCCGGCACTCGTCGTAGAACCGGTGATACGTGCCGGCCAGCGCCTCGAGGTAGCGCGCGACGCGGTGCGGCTCGCGAAGTTCCGCGGCGCTGGTGACCACGCGCGGATACTGGCCCAGCGCGGCGAGTAGCTCGGTCTCCCTGCCGTTGGTCAGCAGGGTGGGGTCGAAATCATCGCCACGGGAGACGCCGAGCTCGGCGGCGTTACGTTGCAGCGACCCGAGCCGGGCGTGCGCGTACTGAACGTAGAAGACCGGGTTGTCGCTGCTCTGCCGCGCCCACAGGTCGACGTCGATGTCGATCGCGGAGTCCATCGAGGACCGGACCAGCGCGTAGCGACCGGCGTCGACACCGATTGCGTCGATCAGCTCATCGAGGGTCACGACGTTGCCGGCCCGCCTGGACAGTCGCGAGCCGTGCACGGTGACCAGCTGGCCCAGCGGGATCTCGAAGTGCTCGTCGGGATTCTCCCCGAGCCCGCGGACGAGCGCGCGCATCCGGCGGACGTATCCGTGGTGGTCGGCGCCGAGCACGATCAGCACCTTGTCGAAGCCGCGGCTGCGCTTGTCGACGTAGTAGGCCAGGTCGGCGTTGAAATACGTCGGCCGGCCGTCCGAGCGGACGATCACGCGGTCCTTGTCGTCGCCGAAATCGGTGGTGCGCAGCCAGACAGCGTCGTCCCGTTCATAGACGTGGCCGGCGTCACGCAACCGTTGCACGACAGCGTCGACCGCGCCCGATGAGTGCAGGTCGCGCTCGTTGAAGTAGACGTCGAAATGCACGCCGAAGCGGTCCAGCGACTCCCGGATCTCGGCGAACATCAACTGCACGCCGTCACGCCTGAAAACCTCGGTAGCCTCATCCGGCGGCAGGTCGATCAGGCCCGGATTGTCCTTGCCGACGCGCGCGGCGATGTCGTCCATGTATTCCCCGGCGTAACCGTTTTCCGGCGTCGGGGCCCCGGTCGCGGCGGCGTAGAGCGACGCGGCGAACCGGTCGATCTGGGAGCCGGCGTCGTTGAAGTAGTACTCGCGCACGACGTCCGCGCCGCTCGCCGCGAGCAGCCGGGCGATCGCATCACCCACCGCGGCCCAGCGCACGTGCGCGAGGTGCAGCGGCCCGGTCGGGTTGGCGGAGACGAATTCCAGGTTGATCCGCTGCCCCGCGAGCGTGTCGTTGTCGCCGTACGCCCGGCCGGCCCGCACGACGGTGCCGGCGAGCTCACCGAGCGCCGCCCCGTCGAGGGTGATGTTGAGGAACCCCGGACCGGCGATGTCGACCGACTCGATGCCGTCGTGGCGGCCCAGCCGGTCGGCGATCGCTGCCGCCACCGCCCGCGGTGGCAGGCCGGCCGGTTTGGCGAGGCGCAGCGCGACATTGGTGGCGTAGTCGCCGTGCTCGCGGTTCTTCGGCCGCTCGACCACCACCGCCTCGGGCACCGGCGCGTCGAAGGCGCCGTCACCGACCGCCATCACGACGGCCTCGCGGACGGCTGCGGCGAGGTCGGCTGGTGTCACGCTCGCAAGGCTACCGGTGAAGCGCCTGAGCCCGGCTCGGCGCCCGCGCCCTGCTGGTAGCCTGATCGGGCCTCACCGAGCCCCCGTAGCTCAGGGGATAGAGCATCGCCCTCCGGAGGCGGGTGCGTAGGTTCGAATCCTACCGGGGGCACCGATCCAGTCAGCTTCCGAACCTTTGGGTCGGGCGGGGTCAGGCTGTTCGGGATCTTGAAGATCGGCTGGATGTCGCTGCGGGCGCTGGCTTGAACTGCGTGGACGAGGCTGTAGAGGAGCTGCTTTTGGGCGCCGGTGTCGCCGTCGGCGATGACGTCGCGGATCTTGCTGCGTAGGGCGTCGAGTTCGGCTTCGGTCGGGCCTTCTTCGGCGGCGGCGTCGAGGGTCGATGTCAGTTCGGTCCGCCGGTCTCGTAGTCCGGCGGCTTTCTCGGCGAGGGTTTGAACCCGTTGACCGCAGTTGGCTTCGGGCAGGTTGCCGGCTTCGAAGGCGAGCAGGCAGCGCTCGATGGCCTCTTCGGCTTTGCGTAGTTCGGTCTCGGTGACCTTGAGTTCTTCGCGGAGCCGGCGCTGCTGTTTGCCGGCACGGTCCCGGCCACCGGTCAGTGCTCGTTGGAGGAGGTCGGCTTGGCTGTAGGTGTCGAGCAGCGAGTCGAGGACTGCCCGGTCGAGTTGTTCAGCGGGCAGCCGCTCGGCGTCGCAGCTGCCGGTGCCGTAGCGGTGGCGGGTGAAGCAGGTGTAGTAGCGGTAGCGGTAACGGTTGCCCTTGGCGGCGCCGCCGACGAAGCGCGCGCCGCAGCGGGTGCAGGTGATGAGCCCGGCGAGCAGGTAGTCGGAGCCGTTGGTGGCACGTTTGGCGTGGTCTTCGCCGCGGGCGATCAGGATCTGCCGGGCAGCGTCGCCCCACACCGGGACGCCGAGCCGCCGGTGCCGGTGGTGTGGGTGTCCGTCGTCGTCGGGTGGGCCGGGTGCGCATGGCGTCGTCGATGGCCGCCCGCAGGCACCGGTGCTCCCGGCCGCCGGCCAGCGCGGGCAGCTGGCCGGCCTTGGTCAGGTCCCGCACCGTGTTGTCGTTCAGCCGCAGGTAGGCGGCGACATCCCGGGCGGTCAGCACCGTCGGCGGCTCGCTGTCGAGGTCCTCGTGTCTGGTGCTGGACGTTGGGGTGCCCGGGCTGGTCGTAACCGGCTGCCGAGGGCGCCGAGCAGCGGGTGCTTGGAATCAGGGTGCCGACCGGACAGACGTACGACCACCCCTCGGGCAGGTTGGCGTGACCTGTTCGAACTTCTTCGGTCGCTGGAGGCTGTAATGCTTTGGGTTGCTCCGGACAGAAGGTTGTAGGCGAGGAAGGGGCTTTGGATGCGTGCTGGTGATGCGACGGCGTTCACCTCGCTGTACGAGCGCCACTATGACGACGTGTTGCGGTACGCACGGCGCCGCGTGGATGAGCAGACTGCGCGTGACGTGGCCGCCGAAACGTTCCTGGTGGCGTGGAGACGACCCCGGCAGGTGCC
>JBPCOR010000346.1:0-4860 GCA_051000035.1 Mycobacteriales bacterium
GGTGCAGCGTGGCGACCCGGCGGATCGGTGCGCTCGAGCGGCTGATGTCGGCCGCCCGCGCGACCTCGGCCGGATCGCCGGCGCCGCCGGCATCAGCGGAGTCGCCCGGGCCGGCGGCGACGGCCGCTGCTACCCGCGTACCGCGGGAACCGACGGCCCGCCGGGCCACCTCCCGCTGGATCCGGGACCGCAGGTCCACGCCGTCGGCCGGCCAGGCCGCACCGGCCCGCGGGGAACCGCCGCGAGCGCCGGCCCGCTCCCACATCACCTGCCTGAGCTCCGCGTCGTCCTCGACCAGCCGCACGTCGCGCCGCCCGGTCGCGGGGACACCAGGTCCGGGCGCTATCGCCTGCTCCGGCAGGCCGCCGACCGCGGTCGCTATGACAGGGGTGTCATACAGCGCCGCGCGTTCCAGCACGCCGGAGGACCAGATCGACCGGTATGGCAGCACGAGTGCGTCGGCGGCGACGATCCACCGGTCGAACAGCTCGTCGCTGACGTAGCCGGTGTGCCGGTGGACCCCGTCGGTGGCCGCGGCGAGCACGTCCAGCGAATTGCCGTAGGCGAGCTGATGGGCGTCGTCGACCCGCACCGACCCGACGATGTCCAGCCGCGAGCCGCGCGCGCCCAGACCGGCGAACGCCGTCACCGCGCGGTCGAATCCCTTGTGCTCCTGCACGAACCCGATGGACAGGAACATGAACTCGCCCGCCGGCACCGACAGGCTGTCCCGGGCGCTGGCCCTGCTGTGCTGGGTGTGCTTGGCGAAATCGGCGCCGTGCGAGATCAGCACGATCTTCGACATCGGTACGCCGAAGGCCTTGGCGAAGTGCGTGCGCTCCCCCTCGGTATGGACACCGACCGAATCGACGCTGCGCCACAGCAGGCGCGCGGCCGCGCCGTCGGGGGTCGTGGGCCGGCCGAACCGGTAGTCGATCTCGTGCACGATCACCTCGACCCGCCCGGCCAGCCGGAAGGCGGCGAGCAGGCCCACCGCGACCCGCAGCCGGTCCCGGGCGGTATTGGGCACCGGGTAGAAGAAGTCCGGGTGGAACTGCACGATCACCCGGTCATAGCGGCCCTGCCGGATCCGCTTGGCCAGCGCCAGCCCGCCCCGCGGACCGAGCAGGTCGAGGTGAAAGTGCGCGGCGGAGGGACCCGGCGAGAGCACCTCGACGTCGTGGCCCTCCCGGCGCAGGCTGCGCACCGTCTGGGCGGCGTAGGCCGCGATGCCGTCGCGCGCGGGCGGGTACGGCGTCACCACCAGGATCTTCACGCGCGGGTCCAGCCCCCGATCGCGGCCTCGACACCGTCCAGGACGTCGGGCCAGGTGTAGTGGGCAAGCACGTAGTCCCGGCCGGACGCGGCGAGCGCCACCGCGGTGTCCGGCGCCGCGGCGAGGAAGGACAGGCACTCCTCGAATTCGAACTCGTCGTCGTAGGTGAGCCCGGCCCCGGACCGCGCACAGTGCCAGGCGACCACATCGCTCGCGCCGTTGGCGATGACCGGAGTACCGGCGAGCCAGGCCTCCATCACCGTCCGCGAGAACGACTCGTACCGGCTGGGCTGCACGTACGCCGTCGCGGCGGCGAACGCGTTGTCGCGCTCGTCGTCGTCGAGGAAGCCCAGATCCACGACGCGGTCGGCGATCTGCGGTGGCGGATCCACCTCGCCGCCGCCCATGGTGACCAGCGAGAACGGCAGGTCGGAGCGCTCCAGCGCGGCGGCGAGGTTGTGCAGCAACTCATCCCAGCCCTTGCCGCCCTCCCGGCGCCCGGCGTAGAGCAGGAACGGACCGTCGATGTGGTGCCGCTCGCGGAAGCCGTCCGGGTCGTACTTCTCCGGCACTCCGACACCACAGCCGACGACGCGGTGCGGCGCGACCCGCCCGGAGATGCGGTGCGCCAGCCGGTGTTCGGGCTCGGACTGCAACAGCAGCCCGGCGACGCCGGTGAACACCGGCGTGAACAGGTCGAGGTAGGCACAGGGCTCGTCGTGCAGGCAGGTCCACAGCATGCTGCGCGACGGCGCGATCTGCGAGCAGGCGAAGGTGACCCAGGATGCGTACGGCGTGAAGATCAGCGCGCGGTAGTCCTCGGCGTGGTCGACGATGTGGTGATACAGCCCGGGCACCCGCATGCCGGCGTTCATCCAGCGCTGCTGCGCCTGGATCGGCGGCTTCGCGCCGGCCATGATCGCGTGCTCGAGGGTGCCGCGCTCGGGGATGTCCTCGACGACGACGGGAAAGCGCCGTACCCGCATCCCGTCCTCGTCGCGGCACCCGGCCGGCAGCTCGTTTCGCCAGCTGTGCTGATCCCGCGCGCAGGTGGTGAGGATCTCCACCTCCCAGCCGCGCCCGGCCAGGCCGCGAGCCATCTCGGTGAGCACGATCTCGGCCCCGCCGACCACGCGGTCGCCGTACCGGGTCGGCACCAGCCCGATCCGGCCGGCTCGATCCAGGTCGGTCACGCCGGCAGCACCTCGATCTTTGGCCGCAGGTAGAGGACGCCGTCGTCGCTCGCGTCGCTGAAGACCTTGAACGACGCGATCCGGTCCAGCCGGTGGTACTCCGGACCGACGACCGGATGGACGGCGACGGTCACGAAGTACTGTCCCTCGACCATCGGGATCTCATCGAAGGAGAACGTCACGGTGTTCTTACCCTCGATCGGGGCGAGCGGCACCCTCTGCAGGATGGTGTTGGTGCCGAAGACGTTGAGGTCCAGGTGGTTGGCGATCGCGACGCCCGCCGCCCAGTCCGAGGTCGGCTTGTGCGCGACGACGTCGAATTCGACCCGCAGCGAGTCGCCGGGGTGGAAGCGCGACTTGGGCCGGCCGTCGCCGTCGGTGATCCGGGTGTCGACGATCTCCAGCCGGCCGTGCTCGGTGGTGGGGACCTCGATCGGCAGCTGCTGGTCGAACTTCTCCCGGAACGCCCGGATCGCCTCCACCGGCGACCCGTCGACGACCGGGAGGCCGTGGTCGAGCATGATCACCCGGTCGCACAGCTGCCTGATCGAGTCCAGCCCGTGGGTGACGAACACGATGGTGCGGCCGTCGCGCTGGAACTGCTTGATCCGCTCCATGCACTTGCGCTGATAGGGCTCGTCGCCGACGGCGAGCACCTCGTCGATGAGCAGGATCTCCGGGTCGACGTGCACCGCGACGGCGAAGGCGAGCCGGACGTACATCCCGCTGGAGTAGAACTTCACCTGCGTGTCGATGAACGGCTCGATGCCGGAGAAGTCGACGATCTCCTCGAAGTAACCGTCGGTCTGCGACCTGGACAGCCCGAGGATCGAGGCGTTCAGGTAGACGTTCTCCCGGCCGGTCAGATCGCCGTGGAAGCCCGCGCCGAGCTCCAGCAGCGCGGCGATCCGGCCGCGGCGCTCGACGTAGCCCTGCGTCGGGGTGAGGATGCCGCCGATGATCTTCAGCAGGGTGCTCTTGCCCGAGCCGTTGCTCCCGATCAGGCCGAGCGTCTGCCCGGCGCGCACCTCGAAATTGATGCCACGCAGGGCCCAGAATTCCTCGGCGTGCGTGCGGGAGCGCCGGAAGTTGACGATCCGCTCCTTCAACGACTTGTCCTTGTGGATCTTGAACTGCTTGGACACGTCGTTGACGCGGATGACGACCGGAGCGGTCGAGTCGGCCTGCCGGGTGGTCAACGGCATGCTAGAGCTCCTGGGCGAAGTTGCCCTGCGCCCGCGCGAAGACCCGCTGGGCCAACCAGAGCAGCACCAGGCAGATTCCGATCACCACGCCGAGCCGCAGGTAGAGGTCACCGGAGTAGTAGAACGGCCGGCCCTTCGCGGTCAGGCCGCCCGGCCACAGCGCCCGCTGGAAGGCCAGCACGACGTCGGCCATCGGGTTGGCGAGGTAGACCTGTAACACCCACAGCAGGTGGTTGTCGGTGACCTGGCAGGCCGTGCCGTTCGGCGCGGTGGTGCCGCCCTGGCAGACCAGGTGGGTGCGGACCTTGGTCCAGTCGTAGACGATCGGGGTCATCCAGAACCACAGCAGCATCGCGACCTCGACCAGGTAGGTCATGTCGCGCAGGTACACGTTCGCGGCGGCGAGGACCAGGCCGAGCGCCAGGGAGAAGACCACCAGCGCGATCAGCGCGACCGGGACGAGCAGCAGGTTCGATGGCTTCGGCCAGGACCAGGTGACGACGTACGCCGCGAGCAGGACGATGAGCTGCAACCCGAAATTGACGATCGCCGCCCCGACCACCGACAGCGGGAACAGCTCGCGCGGGAAGTACACCTTGCCGATCAGCGCGCCGTTGCCGACGATGGAGCCGGTGCAGCCGCCGATGATCTCACCGAACAGCGTCCAGGCCACCAGGCCGGTGAACAGGTACACGCCGAAGCCGGGGATGTTCTTGCTATTGCCCAGGAAGTACCCGATGGCCAGGGAGTAGACGACCAGCTGCAGCAGCGGGCGGAGCAGGGTCCACAGGAAGCCCAGGACGGAGTCCTTGTACTTGACCTTCAGTTCCTTGCGGACCAGCTGACCGAGCAGCTCGCGATAGCCCCAGATCTCCCGGATCGTCGGCCAGAAACCGCCGAAGAACTTCGAGGAGACGGTGACGACCTCGAGCGGAAGATCCCCCACCGGGACGGTGGCGTGGCCCGGCGGTGCGCCGTGCAGGGACTCGACGCGATCCCGCGGTTGCACTGACATCGGCGGTGACGATCCTCATCCGGGGGGCTGATGGGTGGGCACGACGCAACCACGGCGGCCGCGCCAGCTCCCGATGGTACGGAACGCGGTCCCGGGCCCGCGAATGCCGCGCCCTGGCTATCATCGATGCTCCCCGCGAGCAACACCGAGGAGCCGACCGCTTGGACGTAC
>JBPCOR010000004.1:0-6728 GCA_051000035.1 Mycobacteriales bacterium
ACCTCGTCGCCCTCGTCCGTGCCGGCGCGACCTTCGTCAACGGCAAACTCGTTGAACGACCAGACGAATCAGGCGGCGATCAGCAAGTCGCGTAACACGCCGATCCACAGGTCTTGACTATTGCTCGCGGGGCTGGCTGGCCATCTGCTTATGCCAGTGAGCCACAAATAGTCCGCTCGGGCATACCTCGAAATCAGGCCACCGTCGTGCCAGAGTTCGCCGGCCTGTTAGCTGCTGATGTCCTTGCCGCCGAAGCGGGCCCACGCGAGGCTCATGAAGACCACCGCGTAGACGAGCGCGACGAGCAGGCCGTGCACGACGTTTCCGGTCACCATCGGGGTGCGGAGCAGGTCACCGAAGGCGTTCCACCAGTGCGTGAAGACGTAGGGGTGGATCGAGCTCAGCTGGGGCACGCTGTCGAGGATCTCCGCCGCGACCGCGATGCCCGCGGTTGCCGCGATCGCGGCCACCGGGGCCTCGACGAGGGTCGAGACGAAGATGCCGATCGCGCCGAAGGCCGCCACCGAAGCCGTGACGTACAGCACGACCAGCCCGAGTCGGGCCACGGCGTTGCCCATGCTGACCGCCGTCCCGGACAGCAGCGTGACATCGCCGCGCGGGAACAGGATGAGCCCGATGACCATCCCGACCACGGCCACGGTGAGCGCCGCCGCGAGCGAGAAGACGATGACGCCGGCATATTTCACGGCCAGCAGCCGGCCCCTGGTCACCGGGACGGTGAGCAGGTACCGCAGGGTGCCCTGGTGTGCCTCGCCGGCCACCGCGTCACCGGAAACCACGGATACGGCGAGGGGCAGGAAGAACGTCAGTACGGCGGTCATCGACGCGAACGCGACGAAGATGCCGTTGTCGGTGATGTCGTTGAAGAACTGCGGGCCGCCGCCGTTGTCGCTGCCGGACGAGGAGACGCGCACCGCGATCGCGATCAGCACCGGGATGAGCGCCAGCACGACGAGCACCACCTGATTGCGGCGCCGCAGGAATACCATGCCCAGCTCCGAGCGGAAGAACCGCGAGCTGATCGGCCGGTGCGGTCCGGGGTCGGTGACCGGAGCGGCGTCCCGCACGACCGTGTCAGCCACTGACATCGAAGCCCTCCCCGGTGAGTGAGACGAATACATCCTCGAGCGACGGCGCGTCGACCACGAACCGGCGGACCGGCACGCCGTCCTTGACCAGCTCGGCAAGAATCTGCTCGGGCGCCCGGTCATCGATGGCGACGGACACGTCGCCGCCGTTGCGGGAGGCGGTCCCGAGCCCGAGCCGTTCGAGCACGGCCGCGGCCTGCACGGGCTGCGACGTCTGCACGTGAACCCGGTCGGCCCGTTCGCCACGCAGCCCGTCCATCGCGCCCTGCCAGAGCAGCTTGCCGACGTGCATGACGCCGACGTGCGTGCACACCTGCTCGACCTCGGACAGCAGGTGTGATGACACGAGCACGGTGGTCCCGTCGTTCGCCAGCTCGGTGATCAGGGAGCGGACCTCGCGGGTGCCCTGTGGGTCCAGACCGTTGGTCGGCTCGTCGAGCACCAGCAGCCTCCGGCGTTGCAGCAGGGCGCTGGCGATGCCGAGCCGTTGCTGCATGCCGAGGGAGTAGGCCCGCGCCTTCTTCCCGGCGGCAGCGGTCAGGCCGACCCGGTCCAGCGCCTCGCCGATCCGCTGCTCGGCGGTGTGCGGGTCGGCGAGGCGGTCGGCGGCGTCCAACCGGGCGAGATTCGCCGCACCCGACAGGTGCAGGTGAAACGCCGGCCCCTCGACCAGTGAGCCGACGCTGGGCAGCACCTTCGCGGCGTCCGCGGGCATCGGCCGGCCGAACAGCTCGTGACTGCCGCCGGTCGCCGAGATCAGGCCGAGCAGCATCCGGATAGTGGTGGTCTTGCCCGAGCCATTCGGCCCGAGAAACCCGTACACCGCGCCGTCTGGCACCAGCAGATCGACCTGATCGACCGCGACCTGGCCGCTACGAAAGCGTTTGGTGAGCCCAGCCGTGCGGACCGCGGGCGCGGTCACTGCCGAAGCGATGACCGGCTCGTCGGCGCGCTCGGCCTGGGCCGGCGTGGCAATCGTCGTCATCGGTGCGCGGCCGCCGCGTACAGCTGCGCCGGCGAGACAGCCCCGATCAGGAGCCGGCCGTCATCGGTGATCAGCGCCGAGAAGAGCGCCGAGTGCAGCAGATGACCGCTGCCCCACGAGCCGCTCACCGCCGGCAGTCCGCGCAGCACCGTGGCGAGCTGACCGCGGCCGTGCGCCGCCTCGCCCATCGAGACGCCGGTGCGGATCAGCACCTCGCTCCAGCCGCTGCCGTACGTCGTCGCCATCGGCGCCCGCTCCGGCGGGTAGCCGCTCCAGCCGGTGCTCGGGGCGGCACCAGAATGCTTCTTGACCGTCGCGCCCGGCGGCGGGCTGAAGGTGAACTGAGCCGCGCTCGGCGCGCTGAAGCTCACCTGGGTGAAGCCGACAGCGATCGCCGGCTCGGTGGCGCCCCGGGCGAACACCTGCAGCCGCAGCGGCACGTGCGTCGCCGCGTCGATCGCGATCCGGATCGAGCCGACAGAGGACTTCGCATCGCGCGGCGCGATGACAAGCTGATACGCTGGCCGGCCGGCGACGGTGGCCGTATCGGTCGTGGCGACCTTCGTGGTCGGTGAGACCTTGGCCAGCACCTTCGGCACGAGTTGCTGCGGGGTCAGCGCCGGCGTGGCCGGAGTGGCCGGGTGCGGCTTGGCCGCGGAGCGCTGCGCGGGATACGCGTAATGGGTTGCGGTGTTGTTGTCGCTGGACCAGACCCAGGCGCCCGAAGCGTTGGCGACGATGTCGGACTCGCCCAGATTGCCCAGCAGCGCGACGCGCACCTTGGACGGTCCGCCGTACCAGACCCGCAGGGTGTGCGAGCCGCTGATCAGCGAGCTCAGGCTCGAGCTGCCCTGACCGCCGGTCACGTCGGGCAGCGCCGGCAGCCCGAGCTTCGCGTTCTCAACGACGGTGCCGGACATCGGCGTGAGATTCGCGGAATTGACGTCGGCGATGAGCTGGGCGGGCGAGAGCGTCGGCAGCGCGGGTGGCGCTGCCGACGCCGACATCGCGTCGGTGGCCGCGAGGCCACCGCCGACGGCGGCTACGACCACGACCGGCACCGCCCAGCGGAACCTTCGGGAGCGCGTATTCACGACCGATCACTTCCTCTTCTTCTCAGCCTGCTTCTCAACAGTCGTCAACTCTCGGTTTGCACGTCACCGGGCGCGATGCCACCCGGTCCACCCATCGTGCCCGCCAGGACCTGTGAGGACGCTGAGCACCATCGTGCACATTCCGGCGCCGAGCGGCGAAGATCAACGTCGTGCGACTGCTGATGGTCGAGGACGAGGTGCGGCTGGCCCAGGCCGTGCGCAGGGGGCTCACCGCCGAGGGCTTCGAGGTCGACCTCGAACACACCGGACCGGACGGGCTGCGGGCGGCCCGGACCGGGCGGTACGACGTCATCCTGCTCGACATCATGCTGCCCGGTCTGTCCGGATACCGGATCTGCCAGGCGCTGCGGGAGGCCGGCGACGACGTACCGGTGCTGATGCTGACCGCGAAGAACGGGGAGTACGACGAGGCGGACGGGCTGGACCTCGGTGCCGACGACTACCTCACCAAGCCGTTCGCCTTCGTGGTGCTCGTGGCGCGGATCAAGGCGCTGCTGCGCCGGGCCGGTTCGGCGCGTCCCGGGCCCTATACCGCCGGTGATCTGACCCTGGACGCGGCCACCCGCCGAGTCGCCCGCGGCGAGACCGAGATCGCGCTGACGCCGCGCGAGTTCGCGGTCCTGGAGCATCTGATGGCCCACGCGGGCGACGTCGTATCCAAGGCCGACATCCTGTCCTCGGTGTGGGACGCCTTCTACGCGGGCGACCCGAATGTCGTCGAGGTCTACGTCGGGTACCTGCGGCGCAAGATCGACGTGCCGTTTTCTCGGCACTCGGTGCAGACCGTTCGCGGGGTCGGCTACCGGCTCGACGCGGCCGGCGGATGAGCGTCCAGACGGGCGCCCACGACGCGGTCCGGCCGCCGGCCCGGGTCGGCGCCTGGTGGGCGCGCCGCAGCCTGCGCACCCGGCTGACCGTGCTCGCCACCGCCGTGATGGCCGCCGGCCTCGCGGCGGGAGCGGTCCTGCTGGTGGCGATCCTGGTGTACTCGCTCCGCTCCGCGGTGGACTCCAGCGCCCGGCAGACGGCGCGGGAGGTGGCGGCGCTGATCGACGTCGGACAGACCCTGCCCGAGCCGCTGCCGGTCGGCGACGGCAACACCGTGGCGGTGCAGGTCCTCGACAACCGGGACCGGGTGCGAGCCGCATCCGCGGGCGCCGACCACCTCGTTCCGCTGCTCGGGCACGCCGATATCGCCAGGATCCGCTCCGGGGCGGTGGTGGGGCTGCCCGGCGCCCGCGCCGGCATCACCGAGCCGCTGCGCGTGGTCGGCGAGCGGGCCGGCCCGGCCGACGATCCACAGACGGTGGTCGTTGCGGTCGGCGCGGCGTCGGTCAGCGAGGGTGCGCACGCCCTGCGGACGGCATTGCTGATCGGCGCGCCGGTGCTCCTCGTGGTCCTCGCCGCGCTGACCTGGTTCGTCGTCGGCCGGACGCTGCAGCCGGTCGAGACGCTGCGGCTCGGAGCGGCGGACATCAGCGGGGCCGGCGAATCGCGGCGGCTGCCGGTCCCGGGTGGCGGCGACGAGGTACACCGGCTCGCCGTGACCCTCAACGACATGCTCGCCCGGCTGGACTCGGCGAGCGCCCGGCAGCGCGCCTTCGTCGCCGACGCCGCGCACGAGCTGCGCAGCCCGCTCGCGAGCCTGCGCACCCAGCTCGAGGTCGGTCAGCGGCTGGGCGATGGCGCCGACTGGGCCGACACCTCTGATGGCGCGCTGACCGACGTTGCCCGGCTCTCCCGGCTCGTCGACGATTTGCTGCTGCTCGCCCGGCTGGACGACAGCGGGCCGACGGCCCGGCTACGCCGGGGTGAGGTCGACCTGCGCGACATCGTCGGCGATGTCGTCCGCCGGTACGACGGCGCGAGGGTGCCGGTGCGGGCCGACGTGCCGCCGCTCCCGGCGCTGGTGATCGGCGACACCGACGCGCTGACCCGGGTGGTCACGAACCTGGCGGACAACGCCGTTCGACACGCCACCTCGCGGGTGTGCGTCACGGTGGGCGGGGGTGCTGCCGGCGGCGGAACCGTCACGATCACCGACGACGGACCCGGCATCCCGGCGCGAGACCGCGACCGCGTCTTCGACCGGTTCACCCGCCTCGACGGCGCCCGCGGCCGGGACGCCGGTGGCGCCGGGCTGGGACTCTCGATCGTGCGGGAGCTCATCCGCGCCCACGGTGGCGCGGTCACGCTGTCCGACGCCGATCCCGGCCTGACGGCGACCGTCGTCCTGCCCCCGGCCGCCGACTCCTCCGCCGCACCGGAGCTCAGGCGAGAGGGCAGGTAACGCACGTCGGGGCCGAGAAACCGTGCCGTATCTGCCCTCTCGGCGGCGAGGATGCCCATCTCTGTCGCCTGGCACGGCGCCGCTCACAGCACCACGAATCACAGCGCGCCCAGGCCGTGCGGCGAGCCGACGCCGGTCGGACCGTCGTAGCCGCGGACGCCGGTGCACAGGTAGTCGCCCCCGCAGAATCCGTTGGACCCGCCGACGACGTCGTAGACCCCGCCGGGGTGCGCGTAGATGCCACTGGCGTTGTCGGCGCGGCCTCCGTTGCCGGCCAGGCCGTACATGCCTGCGAGCAGTGGCGAGGAGGCGCTGGTGCCGCCGACCACGATCCAGCCGTTGTCCGCGCCGAGTCCGTAGGTGTCGTAGACGGCCAGCCCGGTGTTGGGGTCAGCAACGGCCGACACGTCGGCAGTCACCCGCATCAGGCAGTGCTGGTCGTGCTGCCAGGACGGTTTCGCGATGTACGCCGAGCAGCCGCTACCGGCGCCGCTCCACGCCCGCTCGGTCCAGCCGCGGGCGTTGCCGGCGTGGCGCAGGGTCGTACCGCCGACGGCAATGGCGCTGCTCAGCACGGCCGGGAACTGCGCCGCGGTGAATCCGTAGTCACCAGAGGAGACCAGGATCGGGACGCCGGGGTGGCGGTAGTAGTGCGCATACCCGGCGATGCCATTGAACTCATCCGTGCCGTAGCTGTTGGACACGGCGTCGGCCCCGAGCCGCACGGCGGTGTCGACGGCGGCGCCGAGGTCATCGAGGCTGGCGCTGTTGCCCTCGACGAGGAGCAGGTGGCACTTCGGGCAGGCAGCCGAGACCGCGTCGACGTCCAGCGACATCTCCAGCCCCCAGCCCGGATCGCCGGGTGGGAGCGGCGCCACCTTGCCGCCCTGGTTGACCTTGCGGAAGCAGCCGTTGGCCGTCGTACACGCCGGCAGCCCGAAGCGCGCGCGGTAGACGCCGAGGTCGCGCTCGACCTTCGGGTTGTCATAGGCATCGACGATGGCGATGGTCTGCCCGGCACCGTTGCTGGTCGGGAGTTTGTACGCCGCCCGGACGTCGCTCGGCCAGTAGCCTGCTGGGGTGCGCGCCGCAGCGGGAGCGACCGTTGCCGACAGCCGTCGTTCGGCGCGGACGCCGCGGAAGACCGCGAAGCAATGCGCCGTGTGTGCGGTGCGCGGTACGGCGCAGGCCGCCCGCGGTGCCGTCGACCCGGCCTGGTCGGGGGCGGC
>JBPCOR010000028.1:0-4330 GCA_051000035.1 Mycobacteriales bacterium
TGGCGGTATCGACGCACGAGGCGCACTCTTGTGCCGTGAGCGACGAGTTTTGGAGACACGAGCCGGACGGTCCGTCCGATCCGTCGGCTGACGGGTCCCGCTTCGATCGATCCCACTGGACGTCGCTCGTCGTTCCCGATGACCTCCGTTCACTCGAGTGAGACATCCGCGCCTACCACCGCGAACAGCGAGCTGCCCGGCGCCGATCCGTCCTCGGCCGGGCATGCCGGCGCGGTCGGGTCGGCCTCGCATTTCCGGTAGCGGTGGGCACTTTGTTGGTCGCGGCGATCTACAGCGCCGTGGTGATGATGACCACCGCGCCGCGCCCTGGCAGCGACGGCAATGCGCCGCTCGCGACGCCGAGTGCCTCGGCCGGGCGGGTGGGTGGTCTGCTGCCCGACCTGTCCGTCCGCTCCGCCGGCGGCGCCGACGAACCGCTGCGCAGCCTGCGCCCGGCGGCGATCGTCCTGGTGCCGGCGAGTTGTGCCTGCCAGGAGGCGCTGACGTCGGTCGTGGCCGCGGGCAATCGAGCCGGCGTGCGCACCTATGCCGTCGGCACGGCGCTGCCGCCGGCGATCGACGGCGGCCCGGCGACCACCGCCCGGCTGGCCGAGCCGCTCGGGCATCTGCTGTCGACGTATTCGGTCGGGACGCAACCGGTCACGCTGCTCGTGCGGTCCGACGGCGTGGTGCGAAAGCTCTACACCCGTTCACCGAAAGCGCCGAGTCTGCGCATCGAGCTCGCGTCGCTGCGCTGACCGCACCACACTGCCGCCGCTGCGACGTCGCGGTCTACGCTGGCGCCGTCCCCAGCAGCTTCCAGACGCTATGGAGCCAGCAGCCGTGAAGAGAATGTTCGTCGGCGCGGGTGCTCTCGGCGCGGCAGCCATCATCGGCGCCACGGGCTGCGCGTCCGGTCAGGTGGCCGAGACCGCCGACGAAGCGTCCGGCGTCGGCGGGGCCGCCGGGCAGGCCGGTTCGATGGCGCTGCGCAACGTCTCCATCGCCTACCCCTCGGGCGGCAGCTACGCCCCCGGGAGCGATGCCGCGCTCGATTTCGTCCTCGTCAACGAAGGGTCCTCGACCGACCGACTCGTCGGCGTGTCGACCCCGGTGGCCAAGACCGCAGCGGGGTCAGCAGGCGGTGCTGGATCGACCGGGGGCGTCGACATCTCCGTCGGCCCGAATTCCAGCGTCCAGACTGCGGCCGAAGGCGTCTCGAGCGCCACCGCGGCGGTTACGCTGCACGGGCTGACCCGGCGGCTGCCGGTCGCATATCCGGTGCGCGTGAGGTTCACCTTCGCAACGGCCGGATCGGTGACACTGACCGTCACGGTGGCGGCTCCGATCAGCCAGGTGCCCGGGCCTTCGGCGATCCCGCCGTCCAATACCCAGTAGGTCTGACCGAGCGTGCGCGGTCTTGTCGCCTCCCGCGCATAGGCTCCCCGGCGTGACAACCAGGACCCGCGACCGGCCGGCGTACCGCTGCACCGAGTGCGGGCTTTCCGCCCCGCGCTGGGTCGGCCGCTGCCCGGATTGCCAGGCGTGGGGCTCCGTCGAGCAAACCGGGGCCGACCGCGCCGCCGCCGTTCGCCTGCACGCCGTGCCGGTGTCCGCACCGGCCCGGCCGATCGGCGACGTGGACGTGGAGGCCGCCCGGGCCCGGCCGACGGGGGTCGCGGAGCTGGACCGGGTGCTCGGCGGCGGGCTGGTCCCCGGTGCCGTCCTGCTGCTGGCCGGTGAGCCCGGCGTCGGCAAGTCGACGCTGCTGCTGGAGGTCGCCCACCGCTACGCCGCGGGCGGCACCCGGCGCGCGCTCGTGGTCTCCGGCGAGGAATCCGCCTCGCAGGTACGGCTTCGCGCGGAGCGCACCGGTGCGCTGGACCGGCGGCTGTATCTCGCCGCCGAGACCGACCTCGGGGCGCTGCTCACCCACGTCGAGCAGGTCGACCCCGGCCTGCTCGTCGTCGACTCGGTCCAGACCATCGGCTCCGCGGCCGTGGAGGGCACCCCCGGCGGCGTGACGCAGGTGCGGGCGGTGGCCGCGGCGCTGATCGCGCTGGCCAAATCGCGCGGCATGGCAACCGTTGTCGTCGGGCACGTGACCAAGGACGGCGTGGTCGCCGGGCCGAGGCTGCTGGAGCATCTCGTCGATGTCGTGCTGCACTTCGACGGCGACCGGCACTCCACCCTGCGACTGGTCCGGGCGAGCAAGAACCGCTTCGGACCGGCCGACGAGGTCGGCTGCTTCGAGCTCACCGACGCCGGCATCGCGGGCCTGCCGGACCCGTCCGGGCTATTCCTGTCGCACCGCAGCGAGCCCGTCCCCGGCACCTGCGTCGGGGTGACCCTCGAGGGCCGGCGGCCGCTGCTCACGGAGATCCAGGCCCTCGTCGCCCCGACAAATCTGGCGACCGCGCGCCGGGCCGTTTCCGGGTTGGACTCCGCGCGGGTGGCGATGATCCTCGCCGTGCTCGAACGCCGCGCCGGCTTCGCCCTCGCCAAGTCCGACGTTTTCACCGCGACCGTCGGCGGTGTGCGCGTCACAGAGCCGGCGGCGGATCTCGCCGTGACGCTCGCCGTTGCATCTGCCGTATCGGACCGGCCGCTGCCGGCCGGACTCGTCGCCCTCGGCGAGGTCGGCCTGGCCGGCGAGGTCCGCCCGGTAGGCGGATTGGCGCGGCGCCTCGCCGAGGCCGGGCGGCTGGGTTTCACCGACGCGCTCGTGCCGCCGGGCACGGATGTGATCCGGTCCGGCGGCGGGCTGCGAATCCGCGAGGTGTCGGACCTGCAGCGAACGGTGCGCCAGCTCGGTTTGCGCTGACCGGCCGCGGCGCCCGCCGGACCGTAGAATGACGCCGGCAACGCAGATCGTCGACCGGGAGGGGCTGCCATGCCGGGTCCCGACCGCGACGACAGGCTGCGGCCGACCCTCGGCGTCCTCGCGCCGGGGACGGGCATGCGCGACGGCCTGGAGCGGATCCTTCGTGGCAATACCGGTGCGCTGATCATCCTCGGTCACGACAAGGGGGTGGAACCCTTGTGCACGGGCGGTTTCGCGCTCGACATCGAATCCTCCGCGACCCGGCTCCGGGAGCTCGCGAAGATGGACGGCGCGGTGGTGCTGTCCAGTGACCTGACCCGCATCCTGCGGGCCGCCGTACACCTCATGCCGGATCCCGCAATCCCCACCGAGGAGTCCGGCACCAGGCACCGCACCGCCGAGCGCACGGCTGTTCAGACCGGGCACCCGGTCATCTCGGTGAGCCAGTCGATGCGGATCATCAGCCTTTACATTCAGGGCCGTCGTTACGTGCTGGAGAACTCCGCCGCCGTGCTGTCGAGGGCGCACCAGGCGCTCGCGACTCTGGAGCGTTACAAGCTGCGGTTGGATGAGGTCGCCGGCACGCTGTCGGCGCTGGAGATCGAGGACCTCGTCACCGTGCGCGACGTCGTCAGCGTCAGCCAGCGGCTGGAGATGGTTCGCCGGATCGCCGATGAGATCGAGGGCAACGTCATCGAGCTGGGTGTCGACGGCCGGCTGCTCGCCCTGCAGCTGGATGAGCTGATGGAAGGCGTCGCCGCCGAGACCGAATTGGTCGCGCGCGACTACGTCCCGGCCGGCAAGCGTGCCCGCGCCGTCACCGAGGTGCTCACCGGTCTTGCCGAACTCTCCGGGGACGACCTGCTGGAGCTCTCGCCGATCGCGAGATGCCTCGGCCATCCGGCGACGGCCGAGGCGCTCGACACCGCGGTGAGCCCGCGCGGCTACCGGCTGCTCGCAAAGGTGCCCCGGTTGCCGGCGAGCGTCGTCGACCGGCTGATCGAGCACTTCGGAGGCTTGCAGAGTCTGCTCGCCGCCTCAGTCGAGGAGCTACAGGCGGTCGAGGGGGTCGGCGACGCCCGCGCTCGCGGCGTACGGGAACGGCTGTCGCGGCTGGCCGAGTCGAGCATCCTGGAGCGCTACGTGTAGGTCCGGTCCCGGTCGACCGAAGCTACGTCCCCGCCGCCGCTACCTGACCCGGACGGTGAACGCCCTGGGCTCCGCGCCGTCGATGCTGGCGATGAGCCGGTAGCTCCCCTTGCCGACCGGGGTGCGTTTGCCGGCGCACCTCGGGCGCGAGGTCTTGCCCGACCAGGTCATCGAATACGACCCGCTAGCCCCCGGCCTCAGCTTCTGCAGGTCGGAACGGTCGCTCGGGAAGCAGTCGTTGCTGCCCCAGATCCGTTTCGACCCGTCGAACGCGACCACCTCCTGGTTGCGGGGCCCGAAGTCACCCGTGCACGAGACGGCCGAGATGTTGCTCACCGTCAGCCGGATCACCGGCAG
>JBPCOR010000068.1:0-3301 GCA_051000035.1 Mycobacteriales bacterium
GCCATCACCAACCCGTCCAGCGGTGTGAACCCCATCGTGGTGTCGACGCTGCGGCCGTCGAGGACCGCGGCGAGTGACGCGCCGGCGCCGAGATGGCAGGTCACGACGCGCCGTGCGGCCGGGACCAGCTGCTGGGCGCGGCGCGCGGCCCAGGCGTGGGACAGGCCGTGGAAGCCGTAGCGCCGCACCCCCCAGCGGTCCCGCCACTGCCGCGGCAGGGCGAAGGTGAACGCCGAAGCGGGCAATGTCGCATGGAAGGCCGTGTCGAAACACGCGACGTGCGGCACGTCCGGGAGCAGCCGCCGCGCCGCGTCGAGACCGGCGAGGGACTTCGGCTGGTGCAGCGGCGCCAGCTCCACCAGGTCCCGCAACCGGCGCTCGACGTCTCCGTCGATCAGCACCGGCGCGACGAGGTCGGGGCCGCCGTGCACGACGCGATGCCCGACCGCGGCCACGGTCGGCGGATCCTCGGGCAGGCCGTCGTAGGACGCGAGCACCGCACCGCCGTCGACCACGTCGACCTTCAGCGAGCTGGACCCGGCGTTGACGACGAGCACGCGCACGTCAGGGCCGCCGCTGCCGGGAGCGCCCGCACGCGCGGCCGCGAGCGCGGACACCCGCCGTAGGAATGCCCTGGACCAATCCGACCGCCCACCAGCGACACGAGGCCCGACCCGGCCGGGTCCGGCTGCACAATCGGGATTCGTCCCGCTTCTCCCCGAGGGGTCTCGCCGATTGAAGCACTATTCACCCTCTCATCACACCGGGCACCGGTGAGAGGACGGGCCGCGCCGGCGGCCGGGTCCCGGACCGGCGGCCGACCGGACCCGCTACCGTGGGCCGGCGGATGACACCGGATGCCGCCCGTTGTGGCGATCGTGTGAGGGGGCCGCGGCATGACCCAGAGTGCGGGCCGCCCGGCGTCCCCGGCCGATCATCCGCCGCGGCTGTCGCACGAGCAGTTGGCCGCGGCCCAGCGTGAGACCCTGGCGACTCCACGCCGGCGCTACGGCGTCGCCGGCCGGTCGCTGTTCGCGGCGCTGGACGCGATCTACGGCAAGCCCCGCACCCTGTCGAAGTTCAAGGTGCTCGAACTCGTCGCGCGGGTGCCGTATCAGGCCTGGGAGCAAGCTGCCTACATCGCGATCACGCATGTGCACGAACGCACCGGCATGGCCCGGCGCATCCACGACCGGATAGCGGAATCCCGCGCCCAGCAGGACAACGAGCAGTGGCACCTGCTGATCCTGGACGAGCTCATCGCGGCCGCCGGGACCCGGGAAGGCCGGCTGAGGTTCTTCTGGCTGCCGCAGGCGATCGCCTTCGTCTATTACCAGCTGTCCTGGCTGATGTTCGTCATACGACCGGTCTGGTCGTATCGGCTCAACGCCGATTTCGAGGACCATGCCGAGCATGAGTACGCCACCCTGGTCATCGAGCACCCCGACTGGGAGAACGTGCCGTTCGTGTCGCAGTTCACCGGCGACTACGGCAATTACGCGTCGCTGGCCGACGTGTTTCGTCAAATCGGGCACGACGAGCGCGTGCACAAGCAGGAGAGCGAAGCTCAACTGGCGCGGCCCCGATTCCGCTGACCGGCCCGGCGGCCCGGTGCCGCTAGATTCGGTCTGTGACCCGATGGACCACCGCGGATATTCCCGACCAGTCCGGTCGTACCGCGATCGTGACCGGCGCCAACAGCGGGCTCGGCCGGTCGACCGCAACCGCGCTGGCGAGCGCGGGCGCGCACGTCGTCGTCGCCTGCCGCGACACCGATCGGGGCCGGGCCGCCGCCGCGGGCATGCCCGGCGACACCGAAGTACGCCGGCTGGATCTCGCGAGCCTGGACTCGGTGCGGGAATTCGCCGATGGCGTCGACGATCCCGTCGATGTGCTGATCAACAACGCGGGGGTGATGGCCGTCCCGTTGCGGCGTACGGCGGACGGTTTCGAGCTGCAATTCGGCACCAACCATCTCGGCCATTTCGCGCTGACCGGCCTGTTACTGGACCGGATCACCGACCGCGTGATCGCGTTGTCCAGCGGCGCGCACCGGATGGGCCGGATCGACTTCGGCGACCTGAACTGGGAACGCCACCGCTACCGGCGCTGGGCGGCGTACGGCCAGAGCAAGCTCGCCGACCTGATGTTCGCCTACGAATTCGCCGCCCGCGCCCTCGCGGCCGGCTCCCCGCTACGGGCCATGGCGGCGCACCCCGGATACGCCGCGACGAATCTGCAATCGCACACCGAAACCGCGCAGGACAAGGTCCTCGCGATGCTCAACGTCGCGGTCGGTCAGTCCGCGGCCGCCGGGGCGCTGCCGACGCTCTACGCCGCGACGGTGCCCGATCTGGCCAGCGGCTGGTACATCGGGCCGGACGGCCCGGGCGAATGGCGGGGGTATCCCACCCCGGTCGGCTCCAGCCGCGCCTCGCACGACCGGGCGGTGCAGCGCCGGCTGTGGGAGGAGTCCGAGCGGCTGACCGGCGTCCGGATCGCCTTCGACGGCTGACCGCCGGTCAACGCGGCGGCACCTGGCTCCTGGCTCCGGCATCGTCGGGCCAGCGGTGTGGCTAGCGGGGCACGATCGTGATGGGGCAATGCGTGCCGGGCGCGCGGCCGAGTCGTGCGTCCGCGGTGAGCAGGCCGCAGTCCAGCAGCTCTGCCAGCGCGACATACGAGGCGTCGTACGCCGAGAGGTTGTCCCGCAGCTCCCAAACCCGCTGCAGGAGTGAGAACCCCGGATAGCGGGTCAGGCCGAGACGTCGCCAGGTGTCCAGCGCCGCCCACCCGGCGGTCCGCCCGAGCTGTTGAGCAGCGACCCCGCGGCGCAGTCCGTTCGCGACCTCGGAGTCGATGAGGTGGGGTGCATGCAACTGCTGGCGGCCGAGAGCGTGCCGCGCCGGGCCGGCATTGAGCAGGGCCGACACGGCCGCCGAGGCATCGACCACGATCACCTGTCGGCTCGGCCGGCTTGCAGGTCACCGAGGATCGTGGCCGTGTCGATATCCAGGTCAGGGAGGGCGCCGAGCAGCGCGGGGTTGTCCGCGCGACGCGACACCTCGGCAAGCTCCCGAACCGCGACCGCCGCGACCGACGTCGCGTCGCGGGCGGCGAGCAGCTGCAGGCGCTCGACCACCTCGTCCGGCAGGTAACCTCGTACGCCATGACCGATCGGCTGAGCCCGGAGTCGGTCGCGGCCATCCCGCCGAACGCCCGTCCGCCCATTGCGCCGGCCGACCTGTCGACCGGCATCGTCCACATTGGACTCGGCGCATTTCATCGCGCGCATCAGGCC
>JBPCOR010000084.1:0-9428 GCA_051000035.1 Mycobacteriales bacterium
CGGGGGAAGTTCGGCCCGAGTTCGTGGTCCCCGTGCCGGATCGGGAAACGCCCGTGGATCACGGCGTTGACCTGGTGGCCGGAGCGGGTGGCACGCCAGGCCGAGTCGGTTTCCTCGTCCGTGCCGGGGAACCGGTCCGTCGTGCAGACGTACGCCGCCGAGCCGGCCGCGGTCACGACGCCACCGATCCCGGCCGGGGCGCCCGCCACCCGGTACGCCTCGCCGTAGGACGGCAACGCCCACAGCGAGGGTTTCTCGCCGTCGTCGCCGGCTCCGGCGTCGGCGCGTTTGGTCGTGAAGAGCAGCGTGCCGTCCGCGCTGAAGGCCGCAGCGGTCTCGCCGTTCGCCGACCAGGTGACCCGGCGGGTCGGCTGGTCACCGGCCGGGTCCAGCGCCCACAGCGTGGTCGTGTATCGATCGCCTTCGCCGCGCAGGTGCTGCACCTCGACGATCAGCAGGCCGCCGTCGGGCCGCATCACCATCCGGGTGACCCGTGGCAGCGCGATGAAGGCGCACAGGTCGTGAAACTCGGTGGTGCTCATGTGGCGCGGCGCTCTCCGGTCTCGGCGACAACTCCCGGTGGGACAACTCCCGGTGCGACAAGTCCCGGTGAACGTATCGGAGCACCGCTCGCACCGGCCGGCCCGGGGGCCGCCTCGCGGCCAGCACCATAGACTCGGCTCCCCTCCCATCAAGGACCCTGCCCATCAAGGACCCTCCCCATCAAGGACCCTGTCCATTCAAAGACCCTGCCGAGGTGACGTCGGGATGACACAGCCGGTGCGACCGCTGGTCGACCTGACCGGGCAGGTAGCCCTGGTCACCGGCGGCTCGGCCGGGATCGGGCTGGCCAGCGCGCAGGCGCTCGGCCGGGCCGGCGCGCGGGTATTCCTCTGTGGCCGGCCCGCCCCAGAGGTCGACGCGGCCGCGCAGGGATTGCGCGCCGCGGGAATCGACGCCGACGGTCTCGCCGCCGACCTCGCCGATCCCACCGCCGCGGAACGACGCATCGACGCGGCCGTGGCCCGCTACGGCGGGCTCGACGTCGTGGTCAACAGCGCGGGGATCCAGCGTTACGGCACGGTCGAGACCACCGACGTCGAGCTGTGGGACGAGGTGTTCGCGGTCAACCTGCGCAGCATGTTCCTGGTCGCGAAATACGCGGTGCCGCAGCTGCGCGAGCGCGGCCGCGGCGCGATCGTCAACGTCTCCTCGGTACAGGCGCTCGCGACCCAGCCGCGGGTCGCCGCCTACACCGCCAGCAAGAGCGGCATCCTCGGCCTCACCCGGGCGATGGCCGTCGACCACGCTCGCGACAACATCCGGGTCAACGCCGTGTGCCCCGGCTCGGTCGACACCCCGATGCTGCGCTGGGCCGCCGACCGGCTCGCCGGGCCGGACGGTGATGCGCAGGCGCTGATCGACGGCTGGGGCCGTTCGCACCCGCTGGGCCGGGTCGCGCGGGCCGAGGAGATCGCGGCCGTGGTCTGCTTCCTGGCCTCGCCGGCCGCGTCATTCGTGACGGGCACGGAGGTGCGGGCCGACGGCGGGTTGTACGCCGCGCTCGGCGTGGCCCTGCCCGAGTAGCCGATGGATGGCCCGCGCTCACGGCGCGGAATCCGGCGCCGGCTCCGTCGGCGGCGCCGCGCTGCCGCCGGCGCCAGCCGACTGCGAACGCCCCGGCGATCAGCAGCACGACGGCTGTGATCGGCAGCGAGTAGCCGATGATCTTGACGACCCAGCGCACCGTGGTCACCAGCGCGTGCCAGCCGGAGATGAATGCCGCGCCCAGCCCGGCAGCCTTGGGATGCGGTTTCTTGGCTACCGGTTTCGGCGTCGTCGACAGACCCACGGTCAGCGTTGCCAGCGTGATCTTGTCGGCCAGTGCGCGCTGCTGACCCTGCATCGACTCCAGCTCCGATTCACGCTGCGTCAGCTGGTTCTCCAGCGACACGAGCGATCCGATGTTGCCGGAGTGCGACAGGAAGCTACGCAGCCGCGCCACGCTCGTCTGCAGGGCGGCCACGCGCGCCGTGACGTCGGCCCTCGACGCCGTGACGTCCTGCCCGTGCACCGACCGGCTGGTCTCGGTGCCGAGCGCGTCGACCTTGGTGATGATCCGGGTGAGCGTGTCCGGTGGGACGCGCAGCACGAGAGTCGCGGCCCGGGTGCGGCCCTTGGTGGTGCGGTCGTCGCCGTCGACCCGCCCGCCGGCCGGACCGGCGAGGGCGACGATGGTGTCGGCGGCGTGGTCGACGTTGCGGGTGTGCAGCTCGACGGTCGCCGTCCGCACGATGTCGCGCTGCTGCAACGGCGTCGTCGGTGCTGCGCTGCCTCCCGGAGTGGCCTGCTGCGGGGCCGCCGCGCGCGCGGGAGCGGTGCCGGCGTGTGCGGCCTGTGCGGCTCCGCCACCCGTCCCGGAGCTCCCCGCGGCGTTCGTCGAGCTCCCGGTGCAGCCGGCGACGACGGCGACGGTGACGAGGACGCCGAGCAGTGTGGCGGCCCGGCGGCGCGATCGGATCCGAGTTACAGCTCGCACGGGAAACTTGGTCACAACGGCCCCTTCCGACGGTCTACCCGGCAAGACCGGGCGGGATCGCGTGCGGGTTGCTGGTGTTACCGGACCGTGATGGGCAGCGGCTTGCTGACGATCACGCCGGTCCCGCCGCCCGCTGCCGGGCGGTAGCCGACGGCGACGACCACGGTGTACCTGCCCGCCGGCAGCGCTGCGGCCGACAGACCCGCCGGGCACGCTGTGGCGGGTAGCGGCGCGGTCGGCAGCGATCCGAGCCCGGCGCCGGTCGGACCGGCCACGGCCGGCGGAGCGGCCCGCGCGGCCACCACCCGCGCTCCGGCGAGGACCACCACCCGGGTCGATCCCGTCGCGGTGATGGCCGGGGCGCCGGCGGGCAGGTGCAGTTGCGGGCGTCCGCCGGTCACCTCGCCGGCGGCGGACCGGAGCAGCCGGACGGAGACCGTCGCCGTACCGGCCGCCGGTCCGGAGCTGACCGGCACCGGACCGCACGAGGACGGCCCGCCGTGTCCGGCCCGGGGCTGGGGCCTGGCGGAGGTCGCCGCGGCTTGCCCACCGCCGACCGCGGCGCCGCCCGAGCTGTCGGATCTGGTGTCGGTCGCGCCGGTGCTCACCAGTTGCCACAGGCCCACTCCCCCGCCGGCGAGGACCGCCACCGTCGCCGCGACGCCGAGCAGCCGCCGGGCGCCGGGCGTCTGGTGCCAGCGGCGGCGGGTGGCCGGCGTCGTACGCCGGTGGGCCGCGGCCCGGTCCAGCACCGCGGGCAGCGGGTCGTCCCAGGGGCCGCCCGAGTCGGCGAGATCACCCAGCCGGTCGTGCACTTCGTCGTCGAAGCTCACGGTCGGGCCCCCTCGACGTGGGTGCGCAGGGTGGCGAGCCCGCGTGCGGTCAGGCTCTTCACGGTGCCGAGCGGGCAGTCCATCGTGGCCGCCGTCTCGGCCTCGGACAGGTCGGCGTAGTGGCGGAGCACGACCGCCGTTCGCTGCCGCACCGGCAGCGCCAGCAGGGCGCGGCGCAGCTCATCGCGCTCGGCGAGCCGCGTCACAGCGTCGGAGTTGCCGGCCGCGGCCGGCTCGGGCAGCTCCCCGGTCGGCTGCTCGCCCCGCCACCGGCGAGCACTCGCCGACAACACCACATTGGTCACGACCTTCCGGGCATAGGCGTCGCGGTCGTCCCAGCACCCCCGCCGGGACCAGGCGAGGTAGATCCTGGTCAGCGCCGTCTGCACGACGTCCTGTGCTGCGTCGCGGTTGCCGGTCAGCAGGTACGCCGTGCGGTGCAGCGCGGCGCTGCGGGCGCACACGAAACTCGCGAACTCGGCGTCCGCGTCGTCGCTTCCGCCGCACTGGGCAGAGGTTCTGTCCATCCGCGCCTCTCGCGGCCTACCGGTGACCGCTAACAGGATGGACCGGATGGCGGGGCTGTGAGGTTGCACCCCACCGCCGGTGGCGAACCGACGCCGCCGACGCGGTGGCTGGCGGCCCGTGCCGGCCCGATCCGGCTGCTATGTTGCCGTCCGTGACGGATGGGATGGCGGGCACCAGGCGGGTTCTGGTCACCGGTGGCGCCGGTTTCGTGGGCGCGACGCTGGTGCGGCGGCTGGTGGCGAGCGGCTACCCGGTGCGGGTGCTGGACAACTACACGACCGGTGCCGCCGAGCACCTCGACGGTGTCGACGCCGAGCAGGTCGAGGGTGACATCCGCGATGCCGCGGCGCTGGACAACGCGCTCGTCGATGTCGACTCGGTCGTCCACCTCGCGGCGGCCGGCTCGGTCGTGCTGTCGGTCCAGGACCCGGCGACGAATTTCGACGTCAACGTCCTCGGCACCTTCCAGGTCCTCGACGCGGCCCGTCGCGCCGGGGTGGAGCGCACGGTGCAGGCCTCGACCGGCGGCGCGCTGATCGGCGACGCGACCCCGCCGGTGGACGAACGCTCGCTGCCGAAGCCGATCTCGCCGTACGGTGCCAGCAAACTCGCCGGCGAGGGTTACGCGCATGCCTTCGCGAGGGCCTACGACCTGCGCACCGTCGCGCTGCGATTCGCCAACGTCTACGGTCCGTGGAGCGCTCGCAAGCGCGGCGCGATGACGCTGTTCTTCCGGGCCATCGATTCCGGCGAGCCGATCATCATCTACGGCGACGGCACCGCATCGCGTGACTACACCCATGTCGATGACATCTGCGCCGCCCTGCAGCTCGCGCTGGAATCCGACGTCGACGGCGGCACCGTCCTGCACATCGCGTCTGGCATCGAGACGACGGTTCGCGAGCTGGCCGACGTGTGCTGCGCCGCGGCCGGCAAACCGGATCAGCCGCTCGAATTCCGCCCTAAGCGACCCGGTGAGGTCGAGCGCAACTTCGCGTCGTACGACCTGGCGCGCGAGGTCCTCGGCTATCGGCCGCAGATCAGCCGCGAGGACGGCATTCGGCAGACCTGGCAGTGGTTCCAGGAGTCGGTATTCGCCCGCTGAGCCGCTGAGCCTGCGTATGTGACGGTGACCGTGCGGAAGCGCACCGCTTTCCGCCGCCGAACCGGTGCGTTTCCGCACAGTCGGTGCAGCGCAGGCGCGTCATGTCGCGGGTCCAGGGATGCCGTCGTACTCGATCGAGGGAGCGCTCGATCGAGTAGGCCGGTCAGAAGAGCGGCAGCTGGCCGGTATCGGCGATCGACGCCGCGGCAGCCAGCCGCCGGGTGGTGCGACGCGTCGAGGGCGGCTGGGATCGGCGCGGCGGCCAGGTCGAGCGGTCCGGGTCGGCGCGCCACGCGATCCGCGGGGCCGGCGCGGGCGAATCCTGGTGCGCCAGCACCCGCAAGGCCGTCGCCGTCGTCAGCGGTAGCTGCAGGACGCCGAACGCAGCCCGCACGGCGTCGGCCGCCAGCGGCAACGTTCCGGCCCCGGCGCGCAGGTCACACCCAAGAGGTATGTCGTCGTGCATCCGCATGACCTGGCAGTTGAGCGCCCACGCGGCGCGCGCGGCGGGGTCGGCGAGCTTCGTCGCCGCCGTCGTACCGATGGCCGCGGTCACCCGCCCGCCGCCGGCGGCCACGTCGTCGAACGCTGCGCGGGCGCTGCCCAGGGTCGCAAGCAGCCGCGCCGCGGTCTTGGGGCCGACGCCACGGACGCCGGGCAGGTTGTCCGACGCGTCGCCGCGCAGGGCGGCGAAGTCGCGGTACTGCTCCGGGCGGACGCCGAGCAGCGTCACTAATCGGTCGGGCGTCAGCAGCGGCGATGCCTCCACGCCGCCGTTGATGATCCGCAGCACCCGCGTGCAGCCGTCGATGAGGCAGAAGGCGTCGCGGTCCGACGTCATCACGACGGTGCTGGCGCCGATCGACGCCGCATACCGCGCCGTCGACGCCAGCACGTCGTCGGCCTCGAGGCCATCCGGCACGACGACCGCGACGCCCATCGCGCGCAGCGGGTCGATCGCGCCGGCAAGCTGACCGACCATGGTGTCCAGCTTGTCGGTGCGGGTCGCCTTGTACTGCGGCCAGGTGTCGCGTCGCCGGCTGGCGTGCGGATCGTCGAAGCCGACCACGACGGCGCCGGCCCCGGTCCGCTCGACCGCCGCGACGAGCTGTGACAGCAGCCCCCGCACGGCCCACATCGGCCGGCCGTCCGGGCCGCGGAATCCGGTCCCCGCCTGGGCGTGGAAGCTGCGATGCACAAGGGAATTGCCGTCGACCGCAAGGATGACGCGGGCCTCGCCCGCGTCCGCGTACTCGTGGACAGCATCCATCCCGGCGAAGTCTACGGGTCGCCGCGATCGGACTGGGGATGTCGCCGCTACGGGCACCGGCGCGCGATCGGCGGATCGGATGCCAGCCCCGGCAGCTGCGTGCCGGCCCAGCTCGAGTCGGCACCCAGACCGGCCAGGATCTGCCCGCCCGCGCCGTCGTCGACCCCGATCAGCCCGAGCAGCAGGCGCTCCGTGCCGAGGTATTCGTGCCGGCGCTCGACGACCTCGGCCTGAGCCGAGACGCTTGCCGGCTCGCGCGGCGGGTCAGCCGTTCGAACATGAATGCGGTACCCCCGGCGTCATTGGCTACTGTTGGACTGCTTTCGGGTCCGGTCCACGTGAGGAGCTCGGCATGGCCGACGGTGAGCAGCTGTCTGACGGATTGGCCGAGCTTGCCGGTCTGGTCGTGGGTGAGCAGAGCCTCCAGCAGGTGCTCGAGCGGGTGGCGGTGCTGTCGGCGAGTGCGATCTACGGCGTGGACGGCGCCGGGGTGACGTGGCTTGCCGCCGGCAAGAAAGCGACCGTGACCGCCAGCCACGAGTTTGTGCGGCGGGTCGATCAGGTGCAGTACCGGTTCGACGAGGGGCCGTGCCTGCAGGCCTATGACGAGCAAGAGGTCATCCTGGCGCCGACCCTGAGCGAGGATGCGCGGTGGCCCCGTTTCACGCCACCGGCGATGGCCGACGGCGTGCTGGGGGTGGTGTCGGCGCCGCTGACGGTGCGCGGGCACGCGCTGGGTGCGCTGAATCTGTACTCGCACACGCCGCGGCTGTTTGACAACGGATCCGGCGCCGCGGCGGCACTGTTCGCCGAGCAGGCGGCGCGGGCGCTGGCCAACGCGCAGGCCTTCGACGCCGCCCAGTCGGCGGTGGACCAGCTCTACGAGGCGTTGATCTCCCGCGCGGTGATCGACCAGGCGAAGGGCATCGTGATGGGCCGGGAGCGCTGCGACGCGGAGCGCGCCTTCGAGCTGCTACGGGAGGCCTCGCAGAGCACCCATGTCAAGCTGCGCGAGGTCGCCCGGCGACTCGTCGAGTCCGCGGCGGACACCGACACCGACGGACCGGGCGCCGGCACCGATAGCACGGCCGGTGGCCGATAACGGCCCGTCAGAGCATGGTCACCCTCAGCTGAGCAGACAGCCGTCCGAGATGTGCGCTGGACAGCGCTCGACCGGGCTCGAGCCGTCGTACGCATCACTTCTTGGAGTCCCGCGTGTCTGCTGAGACGATCACCCCGCCCGTCGCCCCGACGCCGGCCCCGCCCGGGTCACTCACCATCGACCTGACCCGTACGGGTGCCCGCGCCGACCTGCATCTGTGCGGCCGGCTCGGCCAGCAGGGGAGTCAGCAGATCGACGACCTGATCGACTGCCTGGTCCTGGCCGGCGCCGGGCAGGTCGCCGTCGACGTCGATGGCCTGTCCACTGTGGACGCCGCCGTGTTGGCGTTCCTACGCGGGCGGCAGCGGCGCTGCGCGGCTCTCGGGCTGGCGTTCACCGTCACCTCCACCCGGGCGCGGACCCGGCGGCTGGTGGACATGGTCGGCCTGCGCGCCGAGCCCTGAAGTGCTGCACTCCTGATCTAGAACCGGCGCTTCGCCCGCCGCACCGGTGGTGGGGATCCCGGTGTCCGCCGGCCGGAGTCCGTCGCGCAGAGCCCATGTGCGGTTTCGGTGAGGGTTTGGCGTGCGTCGTCGGCCATCGTGTGCAGCAGCTCCAACGCCCGGGCCGGGGTACGGCCTTCGCGGCCGGCAAGGACCCCGACGGCCTGCCCGATCAGGCTGTGAGCCGTCATTGACGCGGCCACCGCCGCGAGCAGGGGTCGGCTCGATCTCGCGTCGCCATCAGCGCCGGACGCGTCGGGGCGCACCGCGTCGCCGTCGGTGTAGTCGGCATGTAGGACAGCCAGATCGGCAGTCGCGGCGGCGGCGATGTCGCGATCGAGGTAGTACAACGTGAGCACGCCGACCAGCACCGGGCCGGCCGCGCACATCGGCACCGCGGCCGCGTACATCACCTCGCCGGGCCGTACCGGGACCGGGCCGGCTCGCGCCGTCATGCCCAGCCGGGCGGGTGAGCGTCGGACCTCCGCGAGCACGCAGCCGGGCATGGAGCCGACCGCGGCGGGTGCGACCGCCAGCAGCGCGTCGTCGATCCCGGCACTGTCGGGTGCGAGCCCGGCGATGGCGCACAACGTGCGCGCGAGGGAGCTCTCGACCGCCACGTCAACGGCGTTCCGGTAGAGCAGTGCGCTTCGGGGCCGACCCGCGCCGCCGCCCGGGCGACGGGCGCCGACGGCGTGGAAGCCGGTCACCCGTCTCGGGCGGCGCGGCCGACCGTGTGGAGATGCCGCAGAACCTGGGCGTAGGAGCCCAGCAGGGTGGTCTCGCCGTAGGTGAGGCCGTTGCTGGCGCAGTACGCGCGGATGAGGGGCTGCGCCCGGCGCAGGCTGGGCCGCGGCAGGGACGGAAACAGGTGGTGCTCGATCTGGTAATTCAGCCCGCCGAGCGCGAAATCCACCAGCCGCCCGCCCCGTACGTTGCGAGCCGTGAGGACCTGCCGGCGCAGGTAGTCGCGCGCGTCATCGTGGGCCAGGATCGGCATGCCCTTGTGGTTCGGAGCGAACGAGCAGCCCATGTAGACGCCGAAGAAACCCTGCTGCACCGCCACGAAAGCCAGCGCCTGCAGGGGCGACAGCACCCACGCGAGTGCGCCGAGATAGACAACGGCGTGAACGCCGAGCAGCACCGCCTCCACCCGCTTCGTTCCGCGCCGCTCGGAGCGGGCCACCAGGTCGCGGACGCTGGCCACGTGCAGATTGAGGCCTTCCAGTAGCAGGAGCGGGAAGAACGTCGCGGCCTGGTGCCGGGCGAGAAACCGGCTCAGCGGGCTTCGCCGCGCACCGGCCTGGGCGGCGGTGAATGCGATCGCGCCGTCGCCGATGTCGGGGTCCCTGCCCTCCTGGTTGGGATGGGCGTGGTGGCGGTTGTGCTTGTCCACCCACCAGCCGTAGGAAAGGCCGATCAGCAGATTGCCGACCAGCAGGCCGAGCACCCGATTGGCCCGGCGGGTGGCGAATATCTGCCGATGCCCGGCATCGTGACCGAGGAAGGCGACCTGGGTGAACATCACGGCCAGGAAGACCGCGACCA
>JBPCOR010000130.1:0-3943 GCA_051000035.1 Mycobacteriales bacterium
CCTTGAATGTCGCGACCTTCAGGCCTTTGCCCACCGGCTGCCCGAGCCGGTAACTCGACTCGGCGTTGGTGAATACACCGGCGTCGACCCGGCCGGTCTTCAGATTGGTCATCAGGCCGTCGGAGGACTGATAGACCTTGACCGACCCGCTGCCCAGGGCCTTCTGCAGGTCGGCGTTCCACAGGTAGCCCTGGATCACGCCGACCTTCCTGCCCTTCAGATCAGCGAGGCTCGCGAGCCCGTCCTTGGACAGCAGCGCCATCCCGTCGCGGTACATCGGCGCGGTAAGGCTGAGGATCTGCGCGCGTTGCGCGGTGTAGTAGACGCCGCCGGCACCGGCGTCGACCCGCTTGGACTGGACGTTCGCGATCAGGCCGGCCGGCGCGATCGCCTGCTCGTCGAGGGTGAGGCACTCGATGGCCGCGAGCTTGGTCAGGATCTGATCATCCACCCCGGCAAAGCTGTCGCCCTCCTTGATGGAGTACGGCGGCGAGGCGTTCGTCGACACCGACAGGGTGCCCTTCTTCAGCGTCTGCACGCCGGCGTGTTTGGGCTTGCAATTCGACGGCGGCTTTTTCTCGCCGCCGCTCGAGGAGCCGCCGCTGCAGGCGGCGAGGGCGCCGGCGAGGATCAGCGCGGCCAATGCCGCGGGCACTACGCGCGTGACTCTTTTCATGTGTTGCACACTCCTGCTCTTTAGGCTGGTCAGATCTGGACGGCATTCTCGACCGTCGGCGTCCGGCGGCCAATACGGCTGGGACGCCGCAGCCGCAACAACGCAACGGCGGTGAGCGAGATGACGGCGTACATCAGGCCGGCAAGGGTTAGCGCGGCGGTGAACTGGTAGGAAATGGTTGCGGCGTTGTAGGCCCGACTGAGCAGCTCGGGCGTGGAGATCGCGTACGCCAGCGACGTGCCCTGATACAGCAGGATCGAGAAGCCGATGACCGGTGGGATGACCAGCCGGATCGCCTGCGGCAGCACGACCAACCTCAATTCGTGCCCGGCCGAGAGTCCCAGCGCCTGACTCGCCTCGCGCTGCCCGTCCGGTACGGCGTTGATCCCCGCGCGGAAGACCTCGCTGGTGTAGGCACCGGTGGTAATGCCGAGGCCGATGGTCGCAGCGAGGAAGTTGCCGAGTGTGATATGCAGCTGCGGCAGGCCGTAGTAGACCAGGTAGAGCATGATCAGCCCGGGGGTCCCACGGCCGATCTCGACCCCCACGATCGCGATCCAGCGGGTCGCGTGCACCTTCGACGCAACCAGCAGGGCGAGAAGCACACCCAACGGCAAGCCGACCAGCAGGCTGGCGCCGGTGAGCTCCATCGTGACCTTCAACCCGTCCAGGAAGTCGGGTAAGAAGCCTCTCCACTGCGACAGCATCAGGTCGTCATCCGCTGGGTAAGGCGGCGGTCGGTCACCCGGGCGACGATAGCGACCGGCACGGAAAGCAGAATGTAGAGCAGTCCGGCGACCGCGAAATTGCCGAGTCCGTTCAGGGTTTGCTGCGTCTCCTCCACCGCGCGGAAGGTGATGTCGTGCGCGCCGATCACCGACGCCAGTGCGCTGTCCTTCAGTAGTCCGATGAGATACGTCGCCATCGGGGGTACCACGACGACCCACGCCTGCGGCAGGATGACATGCCGGTACGCCGCGACACCCGGCAGCGCGGTGGCGCGGACGGCATCCCACTGGCCTGCGGGGATCGCGTTCAATCCGGCTCGGTAGATCTCGGCCAGGTGGGCGGCAGAGATCAACCCGAGCCCGATCACCGCGGCGCCGAAAGTCGACAGCTTCACCGCGCCGCTACCGATGGCGTAATAGATGATGAAGAGCCACACGATCGGAGGGACGGCCCGGATGATCTCGATTGCGGCCCCCGCGGGCAGCCGGGCGAGCCAAAACGGCGCCCGCCGCAGCATCGCGAGCGGCAGCCCGAGGACTGCCCCGACCGCGAAGGAAACCGCTGTAATCTCCACGGTCTGCACGATGCCGCCGGCCAGCGCCGAAAGGATGCCGCCCATCGCTAACGGTCCGTGACGGCGGCGAGGAACCGCTGGGTCCGCTCGTGCTGCGGCGACCGCATCATGGCCTGCGGCGCACCTTCCTCAACGACCCGGCCGTCGGCCATGAAGACGATCCGGTCGGCAACGTCCTGCGCGAAGTGCATCTCGTGGGTGACGACGATCATCGTCATGCCCTCGTCGGCGAGCCGCCGCATCGTGGCGAGCACTTCCGCGCCGAGCTCGGGGTCAAGGGCGGACGTCGGCTCGTCGAAGAGCATCACCTTGGGGTCCATCGCGAGCGCGCGGGCGATGGCCACGCGCTGCTGCTGACCGCCGGAGCATTTCGCCGGCTTCACCGAAGCGTGCGAGGCGAGGCCGACGTGCTCGAGCTCGGCCATGGCCCGTTTCTCAGCGTCCGCGCGCGACTTCCCCAGCGTGTGGGTCTGGGCGAGCATCACGTTCTCCAACGCCGACAGGTGCGGGAAAAGATTGAACTGCTGGAATACCATGCCGACATCGCGGCGCAGGGCATTGAGCGCCCGACGCTTCGGCGCTCCGGCGGCGACGGCGCGGCCAGCCAGCAGGATCCGCCCGCGGCTGGGCGGTTCGAGGTAGTTGATGCTACGCAGCAGGCTGCTCTTGCCCGCACCGCTCGGACCGATCAGCGCGACAACCTCGCCGGTCCGCACGTCCATTGACACATCGTGGACGACCTCGTTCGCCTTGTAGGACACGCAGATCCCGTCCAGGCGCAACAACGGTTCGGTCCGTGTGTTCGGCGCCGCGCGGGCCGGGTCGACGGACACCGCGTCGGCTGGTCGGTCGGTGCGCGGGTCGGACACGGCGGATGTGCTCCTGCAATCGCTATCGGCAGCCGGCGCTGCGCGGTCGGCGGGCGTGCGAGGCGTGGTTGCCGGAGCGTTGGTCGAGCGGTCGGGCCAGCCTGGCAAGCTGCAGCATAGTGTCAGTCGGCGGGCCAGCAGGGTCGCGTAGTGCTGGGTCGGCGCGGAGAGGTGCGCAGGGTGACGGAGAAGTTCGACTACGTTGTCGTCGGAGCGGGCGCGCTCGGCAGCTCGGCGGCGTATTGGTTGACACGGGCCGGCGAACGCAGTGTGTTGGTGCTGGAGCAGTTCGAGATCGGGCACAACCGCGGCGCGTCAGAGGATCACTCGCGGATCATCCGGCATGCCTACCACTCGCCGGTCTACACCGCCCTGACGCCGGCGGCGTATGAGACCTGGGCTCAGGTGGAGGACGAGAGCGGTCTGTCACTGGTGACGACAACCGGCGGACTCGATCTCGCGATCGCCGGCACGGCAGGTGAAGCAGAGCTCGACAACTACCGGAATGCACTCGATCACGCCCGAATCGGGTACGACAATCTCACCGCCGACAACGTGCGGGACCGCTGGCCGCAGTGGCAGGTCGGCGACGACACGGTCGGCATGTGGCAGCGCGACGGCGGGATTCTCGACGTCCGTCGGGCCTGCGCGGTGCATCTCGCGCTCGCCAGGGCGCGGGGGGCGGTGGTCCGCCCGCACACTGCCGTCCACGGGATCAGATCCTCGGATGCCGGGGTCATGCTGGCCACCGATGCCGGCGAGATCAGCGCCGGGTACGTCGTGCTGTGCACGGCGTCGTGGCTGCCGGACCTGCTGCCCGACCTCGGCCTGACCTGGAACATCACGCTGTCCCAGGAGCAGGTCTGCTATTTCGCGACCAGCAATCTGCGCGACTTCGCCCCGGACCGGTTCCCGATGTGGATCTGGCACGGCGAGCCGCTCTTCTACGGCTTCCCGGTCTACGGCGAGGTCGCCGTCAAGGCCGCCCGGGACATGACCGGACGCTTCGTGACGCAGCAGACCCGCTCCTTCGAGCCGGACCCGGCCGAGACGACGCTCGTCGCCGACTTCCTCCGCCGCCGCATCCCCGGCGCG
>JBPCOR010000151.1:0-5507 GCA_051000035.1 Mycobacteriales bacterium
GGGCAGTACTGCAGGGATGAATCGGCGTAGGACACCTCCCGCACCGTGTCGCCGCAGATCGGGCACGGCAGGCCGGCGCGTGCGTGCACCCTCAGGCCGGAGCGTTTCTCCGCCTTCAGGGTCGCGGCCCGTTGCCCGACAGACCGATCGACCGCGGCGTGCAGGATCAGCGTCATCGCGGCGTAGAGCCGATCCAGCTCCTCCTCGGTGAGCTTGGCGCCGGACTTGAACGGCGAGAGCCGGGCGGCGTGCAGGATCTCATCGGAGTAGGCGTTTCCGATCCCGGCGATCAGCGACTGCTCGGTCAGCGTCCGCTTGAGCTGACCGCGCTGGCCCACGAGCAGCGCCGCGAACTCGTCCCGGCTCACCGAGAACGCGTCCGGTCCCAGCCGGGCAATTCCCGGTACGTCGGCGGGATCGCGCACGACATAGGCGGCGAGGCCCTTCTTCGTGCCCTGCTCGGTGAGGTCGAATCCGGAGTCGTCGTCGAGACGGACCCGCAGCGCTATCGGTCCCTTTCCCGGCCGGGGTGGCGCCGGCGGGAGCGCATCGCGCCAGTGCAGCCAGCCTCCGCGCGCGAGATGCGCGACCAGGTGCAGCCCCGAAACGTCGACGTCGAGGAATTTGCCGTGTCGTCCGGCCGCGGTGATCTGCACGCCCTGCAGCGATGTCGGAGCCGGGTCGAACGTCTTCAGCGCGCTGATCGCCACCAGGTCGATCCGCGCGACGACCCGGCCGACCGCGCGGTCGCGCAGAAAGGCGGTGAGCGCCTCTACCTCGGGTAACTCCGGCACCGCACCAGTCTGACCGACCCGGCGGCACCGCCGCCACCCTCACAGCGGGCGGTCAGCGGCGCGTCGACACCGTCACCGTGCTCGCCGACGCGGGCACCCGGACGACACCGGCGCGGTCGATGGCGCCTCGCCCGGCCGCCACGACCCCGCCGCGCAGGCCGGGCAGCTCCACCAGCACCGGCCCGGCGCGACGGTCACCGCGCAGCTGCACGGTCACCGATCGACCGCGGTGCCGGATGTCGATGTTGATGCGCCGGCCGTCCTGGGTCGGGAAATTGCGCACCGAGATCGGGCCGGTCCACGAGGCCGGTACGCCGCGCCCGACGATGAGTGAGCCGTCGGAGCGCTCGGCGACCAGCGAGTCGAGCAGCACCTTGTTGGCGTTCGCGATGCCCCAGGCGTGCGGGGCCGATCCGTTTCCGGTGTCGGGGTGGACGCCCTGCCACGGGCTACCCGGGTTGGGGAATCCGCTGCTCTCCCACCAGGAGTACGGCCCGCTCTGGGACTTGCCGACCATGAACTCATAGCCCTGGATGCCCTGCGAGCGGTACTTCTCGCCGGCAAGACCCCAGCTGCCGTATCCCGCGTTGTAGCCGGTGGAATAGAAGTTCGGCGAGTAGCCGCCGAGGGTGTCGGCCGGCAGCTTGCCCGCCAGCCGGCCGAAGCCGTACCTGTACGTCGCGTCGATCGCGCTGACGCCGGGACCGGTGGTGCGGGCACCGAAGAGGTAGCCGTCCCAGGCCCACCGGCCGAAGAGGAACGGCGCACCCCAGTTGGCGTCTTCGGGGTTGCTGCAGCGGTTCTGCGTGTTCGGTTCGATCATCGAGCACGGCAGGTAGTCCAGGTGGTAGCGCTTCATCGTCGCGGTGAGCGTCTTGTTGACCGCCGCCAGCAGGCTGTTGTACTGCGTGGCCGCCCAGGTCACCTCGGCCTTGTCGCCGACCCGCTGCGCGAGGTATTTGTACGCCGCGAGGCCGAACAGCGCCGAGTAGTCATCGATCGTCCAGTATCCCCCGGCGTCGATGTCGTTGGTCCGCAGCATGATCCCGCCCGGACCGGTGCGGTCCGCGGCGATCTGGTGGGCGGCATTCTTGATGCTCGGCGTCTTGTCGCCCAGCGGGCCGTTCGTGTCGAAATTCGCTTTCACGTAGGCGACATCACCGGTCTTCTCCAGATACAGCGCCCACGGCCATGCGTACTTCCAGACGCCGTCGTCGTACTGGCGCTGCGAGCCGATGACGTACCGCGCCCGCGTCAGCAGTGCCTTGGCGTCGCTGAAATCGCCCTGGGTGAAGAGGTTTGCGAGGATGCCGATGACGTCGTGGCTGAATTCCTCGTCGTAGCCGTTCTCGCCGGTCGTGAGCTTGTTGCCGTCCCGGATGATCTGCGTGTAGACATAGCCCGACTTGTAGGCGTCGATCAGCCGCTTGTCGGGCAGCTTGGTGATCATCGCGATCTTCGCCAGCTGGGCATTCCAGAACGACTTCATGTGGGCGTAGTGGAGGTCGAATCCGCCGGCCCTGGCCAGCGCCGGGTCCGTGGGCCAGGCGTAGGTGCCGCCGAACCGGTCGGCGGCGACGGCGTAGTCGTGGACGGCGCTCGAGTGCCCCGCGACGGTGTCGCCGCTCTTCGCGAGCGGTACCAGCCCGTCGGTCGCGTCCGGGTGCAGGGTGATCGGCCGGCCGGTCGGGTTCTCCACCCGCACCCGGCTGTAGACGACGACGTAGGGATGCCCGCCCAGCCCGACCCGGTCGCCGAAGTTCGTGATCGTCACGGTGGCGCCGGCCCGGTGGAACCGCGTCACCGACGCCGGAAGGTAGCCGCCGGCGAGCGTCCAGGACGTGGGTGAGTTGTCGTAGACGCCGTAGCCGTACGTCGCGTCCTTGCCGTCGCGGACGTAGAAGCTGCCGCCCAGGCAGGCGACGACGCCATCCTGATCGGCCTTCCAGCCGATCAGACCGGCGTCACCGAAGGTGCCCGCGATCGCCTGCGTCGCGGTGATCCCGCAGGGATAGGGGGCCGGCGGCGCGGGTTGTGCGGCCGCCGGAGCGGATGTCGCTGCCACCGCGACCCCGATCGTGGTCGCTGCCGCGGTGAGGATCGCCGACGCCCTGTTTCGCATACGCATTGGGTCACGATGTCGCATCGCGGCAGGCGGGGCAATCCCCGCGGCCGCCGTTCGCCGGAGTCGGGACGGCTACAAACCAGACTTGTGAGTCAGCTACGGTTGGCAGGTGCGGAGAAGCTCCCGGGTGCCCGGCCTGGACGCGCTCGAGGTGTTGCTCGAGGTCGCCCGGACCGGGAGCCTCAACAGTGCGGGCCGCACCCTCGGGATCAGCCAGCAGGCGGTGTCCGCCCGGATCACCTCGATGGAGGCGCAGACCGGCGTCGTCCTGGTCGAGCGGACCGCCCGCGGCTCGCGACTCACCCGCGACGGCGTCGTCGTGGCGGAGTGGGCCGGCCGCCTGCTGGATGTGGCCGCCGAGATCGATGCGGGCCTGGCCGCGCTGCGAAACGACCACCGCGCCCGGTTGCGGGTCAGCTCGAGCCTGACGATCGCCGAGCAGATGCTGCCCGGCTGGCTGGTCTCCTTACAGGCCGCGGCACGGCGCCGCGGTGAACCGCCGACCCAGATCCTGCTGACCGCCACCAACAGCGACACGGTGATCGACGACGTCCGGGCCGGCCGGGCCGACCTGGGCTTCGTCGAGGGGCCGAAGGTGCCGAGGGCGCTTCGCAGCCGGGTGATCGCCCACGACCGGCTGGTGCTCGCGGTGCCGCCGGATCACCCGTGGGTACGCCGCCGTCGCCCGATCGCTGCGGTCGAGCTCGCCAGCACCGCACTCGTCAGCCGCGAAGCGGGGTCGGGGACCCGCGACGCCTTCACCGCCGCGCTGGAGGCAACGCTCGGTCCGACGGACCAGGCTCCGGCGGCCCTGTCGTTGTCGACGACGTCGGCCGTGCGCGCCGCCGTCGTCGCCGGCGCCGGGCCGGCAGTTCTCAGCGAGCTCGCGGTCGCCGACGACGTCGCGGCCGGCCGGCTCGCGGTGGTCGCCGTCTGCGGACTCGACCTGCGCCGCACCCTGCGCGCGATCTGGCAGGGACCTCGGCTGCCGCCTGCCGGGGCGGCACGCGACCTGATCACGCACATCCTGGCGCGAGGGTCGTGATCGTCGGACGCTCTAGCCGGCGGTGCCGGGGACCGCGCAGGTGACCCCGGTGGAGTGCACCGGGCAGTAGCCACCGGGGACCTTGTGCAGGTACTGCTGGTGGTGCTCCTCGGCGTAGTAGAAGTCTCCGGCCGGCCCGATCTCGGTCGTCACCGGGTTGTATCCGACGTCGGCGAGGCGCTTGCCGAAGTCATCCCGGCTGCGCTCGGCCGCGTCGCGTTGGTCGTCGTCGATGTAGTAGATGGCCGACCGGTACTGCGAACCGTGGTCATTGCCCTGCCGGTCGCCCTGCGTCGGGTCGTGGTTCTCCCAGAAGACCGCGAGGAGTTGGTCGTAGCTCACGACCTGCGGGTCGTAGACGACCAGGACGGCCTCGGCGTGCCGGGTGCGGCCCGAGCACACCTCCTCATAGGTCGGATTCGGCGTCGCGCCCCCGGCGTATCCGGCTGCCGTCGAGTAGACGCCGCCGGTGTGCCAGAAGAGCTTCTCGGCCCCCCAGAAGCAGCCCATCGCGAACTGGGCCGTTCGCATGCCAGCCGGGAACGGCGGCACGATCCGGTGGCCTGACACGGCATGCGCGGTCGGCGCGGGCATCGGCTCTGACCGGCCGGGGAGGGTCGGGCCCGGCGCCGTGGAGGAACGGTGGAAAAGGCTCATGTCACCAGAGTAGGTCGCCCGACCGATCGCCGCTTGCGGGCACCGGCCGGCCGCCATCGAGTTCCTGGATCTGTCATCGGCGTCCGCACATCCGGCCGAACTTCGCTGGAAATTGGCACAGTTCGTGACCGATACTTACGCTCAGTAGCCCAACTGGGTGAACTTCAGCGCGACACGTCGACACGGTGCTTGACAACCACGTAGACAGGACACGGCCGCCACTTCAGTCCCTACGACACCAGGAACCCCACCGGAACCCAGCCTGTCCTCGTCCGATGGGGACCGTTCCCCAGGAGATAAGACTTGATGCGAGCCCGGCCCCGCGACGCCCGGCGTTGCCCCGGCCACACCGATCACGAGCTCACGCCAGCGAGCAGGCGACTGGCCCGGCTGATTGCGGTCACGACGGGTGGTCTCGCCGTCGTCACAGCGGCTGGGCTCACCCTGGCCGCACCGGCGGCGGGCGCACCGAGCGATACGCCGACGAGCACGACCACAACCGCGACCACGACCCCGGCCCCACCCGGTGGATCGCCGACGAGCCCGCAAACGCCGGGAGCACCGCCGAGTTCGGCCCCGACCGCCAGCACCCCGACCGCCAGCACCCCGACCGCCAGCACCCCGACCGCCGCCCCGGCGAACCGCGTGGTGAGCTACGACGGCTACCACGTCACCGTGCCCGCCTCCTGGCCGGTGTACGACCTCGGGCACACACCGACGACCTGCGTGCGCACCGACGTCTCGGCCGTGTACCTCGGTCACCCCGGGCCGGACCAGCAGTGCCCCGCGCACGCCGTCGGGCACGCGCCGATGCTGCTGATCGAGCCCTACGACACGACCGCCCGCAGCCACGTGACGCCCGCGGCGCAGCGCACAGCGGCCGGCG
>JBPCOR010000189.1:0-7688 GCA_051000035.1 Mycobacteriales bacterium
CGAATTCACCCTCGATGACGAGCACGGTCTGCTCCTCGGCGTGCCAGTGCATGGGCGCCTCGGTGTCGGGTGCGAAGGTCACCACGTTGGTCAGCGACTTCTCTCCGATGACCGGCTGGAAGCCCAGGCCCGGCACGATCTCCACCGACTCGATGGCCGCGACGTCGACGAAGCGACCGGGGGCGGTCGGCGTGCCACCGCGCTCGCGCGCGAAGTGCTCCGGATTCATCTCGATGCTCTCCTCCGTGCTGGATTGTCGGTCAGGCGTGCGTACGCCGCCACCCGGGTGAGGCGGGCGACGCCCTCGGCGATGTCGGGCTCGGTGACCCGGCTGAACGACAGTCTGAGGTGCTCGGTGTCGGGATGCTCGCAGAAGAAACCGGCGCCGGGGACGTATGCGACGTCGACCGCTCGTGCCGCCGAGGCGAGGGCCGTGGTGTCGATGCCGGGCAGCCGCAGCCAGGCAAAGAACCCACCGGTGGGCGTCGTCCAGTCGCCGAGCTCGGTCAGGTGCTGCCGGAGCGCATCGTGCATCGCCGCGCCGCGGCGGCGGTAGAGCGCGCGGGCCCGGTCGAGCTGGGCATCGAAGTGCCCGCCCCGCAGGAACGCCTCGAGCATCCGCTGGCCGAGCGCACCGGCGCACTGGTCGGAATTCTGCTTCGCCACCGACAGCTGCGCGACGACGTCCGCCGGACCGGCCGCCCAACCCAGCCGTACGCCGGGGAAGAACGTCTTGGAGTAGGTGCCCATCTGCACGACGACGTCCGGCGCGATCGACCACAGGCTCGGCAGCGGCGGGCCGGCGAAGCCGAGCTCGCGGTAGGCGACGTCCTCGGCGATCAGCAGCGAGTGCCGGCGGGCGAGCTCCACCAGCGCGAGCCGGCGGGGCAGCGACAGCGTGCGGCCGCTGGGGTTCTGGTACTCCGGGATCGTGTAGAGGACCTTGACCGGCGCCGCACCGGACCGGCCGAGCAGCGCGCCGAGCGCGTCGCCGTCCAGGCCGTCCTCGTCGACGGGCACCGCGCGCATGGTGGCATCCAGGCCGGCGAAGCCCGCGACCGCGCCGAGATAGGTGGGTTCCTCGACCACGACGACGTCGCCGGGGTCGAGCATGCTCTTGGCAATCAGCGTGACGGCGTCGATGCCGCCGCTGGTGATCATCAGTTCACCGGCCGCCGGTCGCCGCCCGTCGGTGCGAAGGAGCCGGTCGGCGATCGCCTCCCGGGTGCTCGCGATGCCCTCGCTCGGCGCGTACTGCAACGCGATCGCGGCGTCGGCGCTGAGCAGGTCGCCGGCGATCGGCGCGAGCAGCTCGGTCGGGAAGAACGACGGATCGGGAAAACCGCCGGAGAAGTTGATGACGCCGGTGGCGTTGGCGAGCGCGAGAATCCCGGTCAGCGCGCCGTCCTGGCCATTCGTCCGGCGCGCCAGCCGATGGGACCACGATCCCACCGCCGGCCCCCGCGCCGGTGTCGTCGCCGCAGCTCCTCGGACGCCCGACATGTTTGCCTCCGTCGGTAGTGACATGTGATACCAAGTGTCGGATACTGACCTTACAGTCGGCCGACGACAGACTGACAACGCCTTACGTTCTCTAACTCCTGGCGGGTTGCTCAGCGGCACGCGATACTACGTCGCCACGAGAGATTTCGCCGGAAGGGCACCCGGAAGGTCACGAGGTACGTCGCTACGATCGGGCATCGTCGCCGTGGAGACCCGAGGAGTCAGCAGGCCATGACCACGACCGGAGCTGCGCGGGACGGCTCGCTGCCCCGATCCGGCGGCGAGGAGTCCACCGCCGGGATCGGCCGGCGCGGTTTCGTCGCCGACCACGGGCTCTACACCGCCGAGCAGCGGGCCGCCGCCGCACACATGGTCGAGGTCATCCGCCGCACCGACCTGCGGACCGTGCGTGTCGTCGTGGTCGATCAGCACGGCGTGCCGCGGGCGAAGTTCCTCTCGGCGCGCGCCGCGGTCGCCTCGGTGTCCAACGGGGTCGACTTCTCCGGAGCCATCTACAGCCTGGACTCGGGCAACACCGTCTTCCCGCCGGCCTTCGCGGCCGGCGGTGGATTCGGCATCCCCAAGCTGACCGGTTTTTCAGACGTCGTCGTCGTGCCCGATCCGCTCACGTTCCGGATCCTGCCCTGGGCCGACCGCACCGGCTGGGTGCTCTGCGATGCCTACTTCTCCAGTGGCCGCCCGCTTCCGCTGGATCCACGCCGGATCCTGCGGACGCAGCTGGACCGCGCGGGATCGCTGGGGTTCTCCTACCTGACCGGCCTGGAGGTCGAGTTCTACATCACGCGGATGCAGTCGACGCCTGGACTGGAGGACACCACCCAGCCCGCGGCGACTCCGACGGTGACGCCGTTCGAGCTCGGCTATCAGTTCCTGTCCGAGGTGCGCCTGGACTCGGTCACCGACACCCTGACGGTGCTGCGCGACGCCCTCGATGCGCTCGAGCTGTCGCCCCGGACGATGGAGGACGAGTGGGGACCCGGGCAGCTGGAATTCAGCTTCAGCCCGATGGCGGGGCTCGCGAGCGCCGACGCCATGATCCTCTTCCGCAGCGCGGTCAAGCAGCTGTGCGCGCGGCGGGGCCTGCTCGCGACCTTCATGTGCAAACCCGTGCTGCCGAATTTCTTCGCCTCCGGCTGGCACCTGCACGCCTCGCTGCTCGACGAGCGGGGCGGTAACGCCTTCACCAGCGACTCCGATGTGCTCTCCCCGACCGGACTGCACTACGTCGCCGGCCTGCTCGAGCACGCGCCGGCGATGACGGCGCTGGCCACGCCCACGGTCAACGGCTACGTCCGGTTCGCGCCGTACTCCTTCGCGCCGGACCGGATCTGCTGGGCGGTGGAAAACCGCGGCGCGCTGGTGCGCGTGCAGGGCGGGGCCGGCGACCCGGGGACGCACCTGGAGAACCGCATCGGCGAACCGGCCGCCAATCCCTATCTCTACCTTGCCGCGGATCTGGCCGCGGGCCTGGCGGGTATCGAGCGGTCGCTCACCCCGCCGGACGCGGTCGAGGCGGATCCATACGCCGCCGACGCGCCGCTGCTGCCGACGGCGCCGGCGGTCGCGCTGGATGCGCTCGCAGCGGACGAGCTCTACCGCAAGGAATTCGGCGACGGCTTCGTCGACTACTACCTGATGATGAAACGGGCTGAGCTGGCCCGCCACGACGCCGCGTGCGCGGACGCCGAGGATCCCGAGGCGGCCGGCACGGCGTGGCAGATGCGCGAGTATTTCGAGTTCTACTGATTGTTGTTCGCTGACCCCATTGATCGCCCCACGACTGACCCACTGGCAGCGCACCCGACAGGACGGCGGAATCCGGTGACAGCGCAGCACGAGACGACAATGCAGCACGAGACGACAGTGCAGCACATCGTCCTGTTCGCCTACCCCGACGACCTGAGCGCCGGCGACGACGCGCGAATACGCGCACAGATCGGCGCCTGGCCGCGCGAGATCGGCGGCATGCGGGCGCTGCGCTTCGGCACCGACATCACCGGCACGCGCACCCGCGGGCACCAGTACCTGCTGTATATGGAGTTCGACGACGACGAGGCACTGCACACCTATCAGCAGCACCCGGTGCACCAGCAATTCCTGCGCTGGGTGAATGAGCGGGACTGCGTGCCACTCGCATTCGACTACCACCTCGACTACCAGACGGTGATTCCCACCGGCTGATTGCCAGACCGCACGGACCGCACAGACCGCACCAGCAGTCCAAGTTGGGAGTACGACGATGGCGACCCAAGCATCTGCAGTCCCACCTGCCGGCGGCCACCTCGCCAAGGGCAGCCTATCGACCGTCGACGCCGTGGCGATCTCCGTATCGGTGCTAGCCCCGGGCATGGCGATGCTGCTCAACGTGCCCGGCGTCGCCCTCATCGCGGGCGGGTCGACGCCGCTCGCGTTCCTGCTCGGCGGGCTGGCCTGCCTCGCCCTGGCGCTCGTCGTCGTCGGGTTCACCCGGCGGATGGCCTCGGCCGGCTATGCCTACACCTACGCGAGCCGCAGCCTCGGCAAGTCGGCGGGCTTCATGGCCGGCTGGCTCTACGCCTTCGGGCTCGCGTGTTTCGTGCCGATGACGATGTCCGGCGTCGCATTCCTCTTCTGTGACCTGGTCGGCATCAGCGTGAACTGGTGGTTCCCGGTCTTCCTGGTCGGCATGGCGATCCTCGTGGTGCTGTCGGTGGTACGCATCAAGGTGACCACCCGCGTGCAGCTGCTGATCGGTGCGCTCACCGTCGTCATCATCCTGATCGTCGACATCGTCGTCACGGCCAAGGGTGGGGCGCACGGCAACACCGCGGCACCGTTCACCTTCGGGCACACCGTCAAGGGCGGCTTCTCCGGCGTCTTCTACGGAATCATCCTCGGCATCACGTCCTACATCGGATTCGAGACCGCGGCGGACTTCGGCGAGGAGACGGCCAACCCGCGCCGCGCCATTCCGATCGCGATCATCGCCGCCACCTGCTTCGCGATCCTGTTCTACCTGTGGACGACATACAGCCTGTCCATTGGTTATGGCGTGAGTGACGGCGCTGCCTTCGGGGCGGATCCGTTCGCGCTGAAGACGATCGCGAGCAGATTCGTCGGCGGGCCGATCCCGGTGCTGGTGGAGATCGGCGGCATGCTGTCGGCATTCATCGTCTGCGTCGGCTGCGCGACGGCGAGCACCAGGACGCTGTTTGCGATGGGGCGCGAGGGAGTGCTGCCGTCCTGGCTGGGACGCACCCACCCCCGCTATCAGACCCCGGCGAACGCCACCCTCATGGTGGCCGGTGTCAGCACCGTGCTGGCGGTCATCGTCGGTTTCGGCCTCGGCACCGCAAACCTCGGCGGTGCACCGACGACGGTCTACTACTTCTTCGCGACCCTGGGCACCCTTGCCGTCATCGTCGTCTACATCGGACTGTGCTTCGGCGGTGCGGTCTTCTTCCGCCGCACCCAGCAGCGCTACAACCCGCTCGTGCACCTGGTCATCCCGCTGGCGGGCGCCGTACTCTTCGGCGCCGCGCTCTACGGCTCGATCTATCCGACGCCGACGTCACCGCTGAATTACACGCCCTACCTCACCGTCGCGTGGATCGTCATCGGCGCGATCGTGCTGGCCGGTCTGCGGTCCTCGCGGCCGGAGGCGGTCGACCGGATCGGGTCGATCCTCGGCGAGGAGGGCGGCCAGGACGCAGACCCAGACCTCGGCCGAGGCGGCAACCTGCCCCTCGCCCCGGCCCCCGGGAGGTGATCGAGGGCGCCGTGCCGGTGCCGATGGTCGATGACCATGCGCACCCGTTTCCGCTCGCCGCCGCGGCCCTCGGACTGGCCGGCATCAGCCTGGACGTCGGCGAGGACGAGGAGTCGGTAGCCCGCCGGCGTGAGTTGGCCCCCGGTCGGCTGACCTCAGAAGCGCTGCAGGTTCGGCTGTCGCGGCTGCTGGGCTGCCCGGTCGAGGATGTCGTGTCGGTCCGCGATGCCGCCGCCGCGGCGGACTGGACGGCGTACGTGAGGAGGCTCTTCGACGACGTCGGTGTGCAGACCATGCTGCTCGACGGTGGCCCGGCGCCGCTCGGCCCGGCCGACCTGCGGGCCGCGGCGGGGGTGGCCGGGCGGCCGATGTCCGCGCTACTGCGGATCGAGGCGGTGGCCGACCCGATGATCGCGGCCGGCGCGGGCGCGGTCGAGGTGTGCGCAGAGGTCGAGCGCCGCGTCGCCGCGGCGGCAGCCTCGGGCGTGGCCGGGCTCAAGACCGTCCTCGCCTACCGCACCGGGCTCGCCGTCGACCCGGACGCCGGCCTCGCGGCGGCCGAGCGGTCGCTGGATCCGGCCGTGCCGGTCCGCCGCCGGGGCAAGGCATTGCGCGATCTGCTGCTGCGGCGGGTGCTGGGGCAATGCGCCGATCTGCGGCTGCCGATCCAGGTGCACACCGGCTTCGGTGATTCCGAGCTGACGCTGGCGCAGTCCGATCCGCTGCTGCTCGAGGAGTTGCTGCGGAGCCCGGAAGCGACGGCCGCCGACGTCGTGCTGATTCACGGTGGCTTCCCCTGGCACGAGCAGGTCGCGCACCTGGCGGCGACCCGGCCGCGGGTATGGGCGGAGCTCTCACTCACGAATCTCATCAGCCCCGCCACGACCGCCGACCGGCTGCTCCGGCTGATCGATCTGGCGCCCACGCACCGGGTGCTGCTCGGCAGTGACGGGCACGGACCGCCGGAGACACACTGGTTCGCCCTCGCCGTACTGCGCGATGCCTGGCGATCGGTCACCGATCGACTCGCCGGCTCGGTCCGCTCCGGCTGGCTGGACGGCGTCGAGCGCCGCATCTTCCGCGACAACGCCCGCGGCCTGTATCGGCTGTGACCCAGGCAGTTCACCGTTCGTTCACGTCGACCCGGCACGGGCGGGTGATGACGAGTGTCATGCCGCACCGGTGAAGGAAGTCCCTATGCAACGACGCGGCCGATACGCCACGCTGTGCTCGACATCATCGGCCGGACACCGGCTTGGACAAGGAGGCCAGCGTGAGCGTCGTCGCCATCGAGGGCCTCCGCAAGCGGTACGGCACGACGACGGCCGTGCAGGACGTGTCCCTCACCGTCGAGGAGGGCCAGATCTTCGCCCTGCTCGGCCCGAACGGCGCCGGCAAGACGACGACACTGGAGATTCTCGAAGGCTTCCGGGCGCGCGATGCGGGCTCGGTCCAGGTGCTCGGTTTCGACCCCGGCAACAAGCGGGACGGGCGCGGGATGCGCGAGCAGATGGGCCTGGTGCTGCAGGACATCGCCGTGGAGCCGTACCTGAAGGTACGCGAGACGCTGCAGCGCAACGCCGGTTATTACCCGGCGCCGCGCGACGTCGACGAGGTGATCGAGCTCGTCGGTCTGGGCGGCAAGGCAACGGACAAGGTCAAGGACCTCTCTGGCGGGCAGAAGCGCCGCCTGGACCTGGCACTGGGCATCATCGGCAGTCCGCGGCTGCTCTTCCTCGACGAACCTACCACCGGCTTCGATCCCAACGCCCGACGCGGCGCCTGGGATCTCATCCGTGGTCTGACCGACCTCGGTACGACGATCATGCTGACGACGCACTACATGGACGAGGCGCAGGCGCTTGCCGACCAGGTCGCCGTCATCGCCGCCGGCTCGATCGTGGCCCGCGGGACGCCGGCAAATCTCGGTGGCCGGGACAGCGCCAAGGCCCGGGTGCGCTTCGGACTGCCCGCGGGCCATCGCGCCGACGAGCTGCCGGTCGGCGACGCGACGGTCGACGGGGACACGATCACCGTCGAGGTGGACGACCCGACCGAGCTGCTGCACCGGCTCACCGGCTGGGCCCTCGATGCCGGTACGACACTGCCCCGCCTGGCGGTCGATCGACCGACCCTGGAGGACGTCTCCATCCGGCTGACCGGCACCGGCGACGGCGGGGCGGCGACAGCCGCTGGCGGGCCGTGGGCCCCCGACGGAAGGAAAGCGGAATGAGCGCCGCAGGACCAGGCGCCGGGACCGCGACCCGGCGTCGTGGCAGCAGGAGTGCGCCGGCGCTGATCTGGCACCAGGTCCGGTACGAGCAGCTGTCGTTCTGGCGTAATCCGCAGAGCGCATTCTTCACGTTCGCGTTCCCGGTGCTGTTCTTCATCATTCTCGGCGCCGTCTTCGGCAACG
>JBPCOR010000360.1:0-12949 GCA_051000035.1 Mycobacteriales bacterium
CAGCGATCAAACCAGCAACAACGATGCCGGCGCCGATCCACATTCCAACTCTACCAGTCTTCCTCTTTTGGGCCGCGTATCTCTCGCCGTATCGGGCTGCCTCCTCCGCGTCGGTCGGCGGCAGGCCGCCGGGAAAGTTCGGAAACCTCCAGGTCGCCCAGCCCGCACTGCCTGCGGCAAGTCCCACTACAGCGCCAAACACAGCAATCAACGGATGAGCCATAAATCGCCCTCCCCCGTCGTCTGCATCGAATGCAGGTAGCCATTTCAACGACGATTCGGCTAGAGTCTACAACAGGTTGATGGTACGCAGGATCAATAGCCCGCAGCGACCGATGTGCGCGGTTTGCCCGGTCCCGGGCATGACTGGCCGTCGCGACCCAAATAGTCCGTTTGCCGTTCTCAGCACATGCCGAAGCGCCGAGCATAGAGAGTTCTCTTCTGCCGGCGCAGGGCAAACCACCCGCGCGATGGCTGTGACCTGATACTACTGCAACGTGGCGTTTCGCTGCTGAAGGCACCGCAACCGCACGAGAGAACAATTCCAAATAGGCGGCAGGAGCCGCCTATTCGTGGAGCGACACGCCTCATGGCGCCACTTGCGAATCACTCTAGTGAGAGCTTGTTGAATAGGTTTCCGCTCATCGATGGCGCAAAATTCAGTTGGTGGTGTTAGGTCTCATCATCGGCCACTGCGGGCGTATTCGCTCTGTTTGAATCTGTCTGTCGATGACGCAGCAACAGAAATAGCCCAATCCCCAGCCAGGTCAATAAGACGGATGCCACCAGCGCACCTATAAGGGCCGCCACCACCGACCGTTGAATACAAATTCCGACGGCGGCGCCAGCGACGGCGAAACCTACACAGCACAGGCAGGTGACGAACATCGCAACCCGCTTGCCAATGGGCGTCATGAGCCACATACTTCTCTTATTGTCGATTGACATCATGCTGTCCTCGTTGTACTCCCACCCGACCCGACATCGCGGCGCTGACAGTCACCATCACGACCCAACCTGCCTCCCGTAATGCGCCTTGTATTGCCTTCCGTCTGACCAGCACGGGTGGTTGGTATTGCGCGTGGAAGACGCCGGCGACGTGCCTCAGCGCTCGCCTTATCCTGATTCGGACGACACGTATCGATAGAAGTCATTCGAAAATTTGGGTCTGAGTTTATCCCGCGTCCACGGTGAAGCAATACTTCGCGGCGTGTCATCACGATTAGTGGGCCCTTCTTGTTTATTCTTGTTTCGAACCAAGAAATCGGAACAAACAAGAAGGGCAAGGGTCAGTGTACCGGCTTCCGGGTATGAGTCTTCGGGCGGGCTCCGTGCTGTTGGATATGTTGCAGGATGCGTTGACGGACTGGGATCTTGGGCAGGGGAGGCCGAAGTCGTTGTCGGTGGCAGATGCGGTGCGCATGACGTTGATGCGGCTGCGCCGGAACGTGACGTTCGCGGAGTTGGGCGAGGACTTCGGGCTCGCCCTCCTCCACGGCGTGGGGCTACTTCCAAGAGATCACAGACATGCTTCATGAGTTGCTGGCCGTGGACGTCGATGAACTCGCCGCGTCGGTGCAGGGCAAAGTGTGCCTCATCGACGGGACGCTGGTGCGAGTGTTCAACTGGCGGCACCGCAACGGCTTTGTTCTCAGGCACGCATCGTCGGTCTGGGATGAACGTGCAGGTCGTCGCTGACCTGCCCGGCCGGGTGCTCGGCGTCCCCCAGGGCTTCCCCGGCAGCCGACACGACATGTACTGCTACCGCGAGGCCGGCCTGCCCGCCCTCGTCGATGCTGCTGGTGGCGCGGTCGGAGACTCGGGGTATCAGGGCAGCACGATGACCACGCCGAACAAGAAACACCCTGGCCGGGAACGTTCGGAATCGATCAAGAACACAACACCGCGCTCGCCGCCATCCGGGTCGCCGTCGAATGGGCAAACGCTCACCTGAAAACGTCTGACGGCGAGGCGGGTCGGCCCCAGCGACACGACCGCCCCCCGGGGGATCCAGATCATCGATGATCTGCGGCAGTTTGCGATCAAGAGGTCACCGTGTGCCGTCGATGGCAGCTCAGCCACATGTCGTAGAAGGATGACGACGGTTGCGCGCTTCGCCGTGCGGCAAGCCGCATTGAAAAGTCGCTGTCCGCAGTGACGACCACGTCCCCGTCGGCCGCGGCGCGGTCAAATATCGCACTGTCATCTGCTGAGGCTAGACCGAGGTCAGTGACATGTCGTGCGTCGTAACCAGCGCCGGTGGGCCGCTCGACCGGCCGTGGCGGGAGGTTCCCGTCGAGCCGGAACCTCATGACGGTCGGGCGATGGGGACCTCACGTTCATTCGTGATGCAGCGGCATACTCGAGCGCGGCGACGATGTCCGCGCGGTCGAGGTACGGATGGTCGGCCAGAACAGTCTCGAAGGCGCCGCCCCCTGCCAGCTGACCGAGGACCATGCGCACCGTCAGGCGCAGATCACCGATGCACGGCAGGCCGCCCATCTTCGCTGGGTCCACAGTGATTCGCTCGCATGCCAGGCCGCCATCCTACTTTGTCGACGAAACGATCCGGCGGCCGATCGCGCGTGCGGCTGGGGTCTCGTTGAGCGACATGCCAGGCGGGGTGCAGGGGTGCAGGGCTTGGTCGCGTGATCGTGCGACATCACCTACCCGCGCCGACGGTCGAAACTCGCTTGTTGCGGTTGACGCAGTTCGCTCATGATGACGGCGTGGGCGCCCCCAAGATGCATGCCGGCGAGATCGAGACCGACATCGCGCTCGTGCGCCGTTTGCTCGCAGCACAGTTCCCGCACTGGGCCGATCTGCCGATCGATGCGGTCGCGTCGTACGGGACCGATCACGACATCTACCGGCTCGGTGACCATCTGGCCGCTCGGCTGCCGCGCATCGGGTGGGCCACCGCGCAGGCGGCGAAGGAGGCGGAGTGGCTGCCGAGGCTCGCGCGGCACCTGCCGCTGGCGCTTCCGGTACAGCTGGCGATGGGACAGCCGGCCGAGGGCTATCCCTTCGACTGGTCGGTGTACCAGTGGTTGCCCGGCGTGAACGCCAACGGCACGATCGACGATCTGGACCGGGCCGCCGTCGATCTCGCGGCCTTCGTGAACGCGCTGCGTCAGGTCGATACGACCGGTGCACCTCCGCGTCCCCCGCATGGTCGAGGCGGACCACTCGTGGAAGGCGACGGACAGGTTCGTCGATCGATCGCACAGCTCGGCGACCGGATCGACGGCGATGCCAGCCTCCGCTCATGGGGCGAGTCGCTGGGCGCCCCGGCATGGGACAGCACAGAGGTCTGGGTGCACGGCGACTTACTGCCGGGCAACCTACTCGTCGTCGACGGTCGCCTATCGGCGGTCATCGACTTCGGTGGCCTCAACGTGGGCGACCCCGCGTGTGACCTGCAGCCCGCGTGGAACGTGTTCGCGGCTGACAGTTGCATGCGATTCCGAGCCGAACTCGGGGTCGACGATGCGTCATGGTTGCGTGGCCGCGGCTGGGCGCTCTACCAGGCTGTGACGGCGCTGGCGTACTACTGGGACACCAACCCCGGCATGATCCGTCAGGCCTCACGCGCACTGGCGCAAGTCCTCGCCGACCGAGGGGGGCGGTCGTGAGGGAGTAATGCCGGCCAGTGGCGGCACAACCCACTCGCGATCCGGTCGGCGGGGCGCCGTGGCCGACCATGGGCTTCCCGGAGCGAGCGCTAGATGCCGATCGGGTGCCAAACGGTCTTCGTCTCCAGGAATGCCCCGAGCCGGCTGATGCCAGGGTCTGTGGCCCAGTCGGGCTCGGCGACCGGAGCGCGCAGCACGCGCTTGACATTGTCGGCGGCGGCCCGCTCGAGATCGACGGCCTGCCCGGAGTCGGCGCCGCAGAGGTCGATCGCGTTGACGTCCCGATGGCTCGCGAGCCAGGGCGCGACATCGGTCGTCACTGCGGTGAGGAGGTTCACGACGCCGCCGGGAAGGTCGGACGTGGCGAGCACCTCGCCGAGCGTGATGGCCGGCAGCGGCCGGTCCTGCGAGGCGACGACGACAGCGGTGTTGCCCCCGGCGATGGCCGGCGCGACGACGCTGACCAGCCCGAGGAGCGACGATGCCTGCGGTGCGAGGATCGCGACCACGCCGGTTGGCTCGGGGATCGAGAAGTCGAAGTACGGGCCCGCCACCGGATTCGTCCCGCCGAGCACCTGCGCCAGCTTGTCGGTCCAGCCGGCGTACCACACCCAGCGATCGATCGCTGCGTGCACTGTAGACGTCGCGCGTCGTGCGGTGGTGCCTTCGCTCGCCACCACCTCGTCGACGAACTGGGCGCGCCGTCCCTCCAGCATCTCGGCGACCCGATAGAGGATCTGGCCCCGGTTGTACGCCGTCGCGGCCGACCAGCCGCCGAACGCCTTGCGGGCGGCGACGACCGCGTCGCGCGCGTCCTTGCGCGAGCTCTGCGCCGCGTTGGCAAGGAAACGCCCGCGCGGCGTCACCACCGGGTAGGACCGGCCGGACTCCGAACGCGGGAACGCGCCGCCGATGTAGAGCTTGTAGGTCTTGCGGACGTCGACCCGGGACTCACGCAAGGTAGGCCCCCAGCCCGTGCCGGCCGCCCTCGCGACCGAAACCGGACTCCTGGTAGCCGCCGAACGGTGACGCAGGGTCGAATCGGTTGAACGTATTGGCCCATACCACCCCGGCCCGCAATCGCTGTGCCATATAGAGAATCCGCGATCCCTTCTCGGTCCATACGCCGGCCGACAGGCCGTACGGCGTGTTGTTCGCTTTTGCCACCGCCTCGTCTGGCGTACGGAAGGTGAGCACCGAGAGAACCGGGCCGAAGATCTCCTCCCGCGCGATCCGGTGCGACTGGGACACCTCGGTGAACAGCGTCGGCGGGAACCAGTAGCCGCGGTCGGGCAGTTCGCACGGCGGCGCCCACCGCCGCGCGCCCTCGGCGTCGCCGGCGTCGGTGAGCTCGCGGATCTTGGTCAACTGGGCGGCGGAGTTGATCGCGCCGAGGTCGGTGTTCTTGTCCAGCGGATCGCCCAGCCGCAGGGTGCCGATACGTACCTTCAGCGCGTCGAGTACCTCCTCCGCAATCGACTCCTGCACGAGCAGCCGCGATCCGGCGCAGCACACATGGCCCTGGTTGAAGAAGATGCCGTTGACGATGCCCTCGACGGCCTGATCCAGCGGCGCATCGTCGAAGACGACGTTGGCCGCCTTGCCGCCCAGCTCCAGCGTGAGGCGCTTGCCGGTACCGGCGAGCTCACGCGCGATCTCCTTGCCGACCTCGGTGGAACCGGTGAAGGCCACCTTGTCCACACCGGGGTGCACGATCACGGCGGCGCCGGTCGGCCCGGCCCCGGGCAGCACATTGACCACGCCCGGCGGCAGGTCGGCCTGCTGGCAGATCTCGGCGAGCACCAGCGCCGTGAGCGGGGTGGTCTCGGCCGGTTTGAGGACGCACGTGTTGCCGGCCGCGAGCGCCGGCGCGAGCTTCCAGGCCGCCATCATCAGCGGGAAGTTCCACGGGATCACCTGGCCCGCCACGCCGATCGGCCGTGGCGCGGGTCCGAATCCGGCGTGCTCGAGCTTGTCGGCCCAGCCGGCGTAGTAGAAGAAACGCGCGGCCGCGAGGGGGACGTCGACGTCGCGGGATTCCTTGATCGGCTTGCCGTTGTCCAGGCTTTCCAGCACGGCGAGTTCGCGGGCGCGCTCCTGGATCAGCCGCGCGATCCGGAAGATGTACTTCGCCCGCTCGCGCCCCGGCATCGTGCCCCAGACCCGATCGTAGGACCGTCGGGCCGCCGCGACCGCTCGGTCGACGTCGTGCTCGTCGGCTTCCGCGATCTCGGCGAGCACCTGCTCGTCGGCCGGGTTGACGGTCTTGAAACTGCCGCCTGCCGCGTCGGTGAACTCTCCGTCGACGAACATGCCATAGGACGAGCGAAGCCGCGCTGTGTCGCGGGATTCGGGCGCGGGTGCGTAGTCCCAGCTCGGTGTCATCGGTTCGCCGCAATCAGTCGAGGGTGATGTAGTCCGGGCCGGCGTAGACGCCGGATGCTTCCTTGCTGCGCTGCATGAGCAGGTCGTTCAGCAGGCTGGACGCGCCGAAGCGGAAGAGCGACGGCGTGAGCCACTCCTCGCCGGCGACCTCCCTGACCATGACGAGATAGCGCACGGCTTCCTTGGCTGCCCGGATCCCGCCGGCCAGCTTGACGCCGCGCCGGTCCCCATGCGTGGCGGCGAAATCGCGGACCGCCTGCAGCATCACCAGGGCGACCGGCGGGGTGGCGGCCGGGCTGATCTTGCCGGTCGAGGTCTTGATGAAGTCGGCGCCGGCCAGCAGGGCCAACCAGGACGCGCGCCGGACGTTGTCCAGGGTGGATAGCTCGCCGGTCTCCAGGATGACCTTCAGGTGCGCGCTACCGCAGATCGCCTTCACCGTGACGATCTCGTCATGGACCTGCTTGTACCGTCCGGACAGGAACGCCCCGCGGTCGATCACCATGTCGATCTCGTCGGCCCCGGCGGCGACCGCGTCGCCGACATCGGCCAGCTTGGTGGCAAGGGACGCGCGGCCGGACGGGAACGCCGTCGCCACGCTCGCGACCGCGACGTCGCAGCCGATGAGATGGCGGCGGGCCCCGCTGACCAGGTCGGGGTAGACGCAGACGGCGGCAACGGCAGGGCAGGTCGGGTCGGCCGGGTCGGGTCGTCGGGCCTTGACGCACAGACCGCGGATCTTGCCGGGAGTGTCCGCGCCCTCGAGGGTGGTGAGATCGACCATGGCGGTGGCGGTATCGATCGCCCAGACCTTTGACGCCTTCTTGATGCTGCGGGTGGCAAGCGCGGCTGCCCGGCCCTGGGCTCCGACCTGGTCGACGCCGGGCAGGCCCGCGAGCAGCCGCCGCAGCGACGATTCGTCCCGCGTCAGGTCGTCGAGAGCCGTCATGCGGGCGAGTGTAGGCCGGTGACCCCGCCGCCCCGGGACGGCCGCCGGGTGACGCGGAGCGTCAGCGGGGCGGCGTCCCGTCGGCTGCGGCCGGGCGCACCTGCTCGAAGCAGTAGTAGCCGTTGATCGCAAACTGCACCGCGAGGGTCAGCGGCGCCGATACGAAGGCCAGCCCGAAGGTGAGCGCGTAGACGACCGTGCCGGCGCCGAAGCGGAGGATGGAGACCCGCTGCTGGCGGCGATCCATGTCGTGGTCGACGAGTCGGGCGCGCACGGCATGCGCCCAGATGACGGTGAACGCGATCGCGCACAGGGTCAGGTCGGCGCTGTAGACCGCCGCGGCGACGTGCGATGCCTGACCGCCGACGCGCAGGTATGTCGCGAGCAGATCCGTCGTGAACGGCAGCAACGCTGTCCAGAGGAAGAGCAGCAGGTTGAGGAAGATCAGCGTGCGGTCGGTCCGCCGGATCTCCCGGAACATGGAGTGGTGGTTGGCCCACATCGTGCCGATGACCAGGAAGCTCGTCAGGTACGCCGCGAACTGGGGCCAGTCGTGCCGCAGCGCCGGCCACAGCGCTCCGTGTTCCCCGATGTCGGGTACCTTGAGTTCGAGGACGAGCAGGGTGATCGCGATCGCGAAGATCCCGTCGCTGAAGGCTTCCAGCCGGCCGGTCGAGATGCCGCCGGCGTCGCCGGTGGCGCGGGTGGCACCGGCGTCGCCGGCGGGCGCGGTCATGCGTCCGAGTGTGGCAGCGCGGCGCAGTCGCCGTGAGCGGGCATTTCCGTCCAGGCGTCCGGGTGGTTAGCGTGTCGGCGTGCAGACCACCGTCGTCGACCACCCGCTCGCCCGCGCCCGGCTGACCACGATGCGCGACGCGCGTACCGACTCGGCGACCTTCCGCGCGGCCCTGCGCGAGCTGACACTCATGCTCGTGTACGAGGCGACCCGTGGGCTGCCGACCATCGACGAGCCCATCCACACACCGGTCGCCCGGGCGGTCGGCGTCCGGGTCGCCAATCCGCCACTGCTGGTGCCGGTGCTGCGCGCGGGCCTGGGCATGGCCGACGCGGCGCTCGGCCTGCTGCCGGAGGCGCAGATGGGCTTCGTCGGGCTGGCCCGGGACGAGGAGACGTTCCAGCCGCGTGCCTACATGGAGTCCCTGCCCGAGTCCCTCGCCGGCCGTCCGGTGCTGGTGCTTGACCCGATGCTCGCGACCGGGGGTTCGCTGATCCACTGTTGCGAGCTGCTCGTCGCGCGCGGCGCGACGTCGATCACCGTGCTGTGTTCGCTGGCCGCGCCCGAGGGCCTGACACGCCTTGACGAGAGTGGCTTGCCGGTCACCGTCTTCACCGCGAGCATCGATGACCGGCTGAATGATTCGGCGTACATCGTGCCCGGTCTGGGCGACGCCGGCGATCGGCAGTTCGGCGCGGTCTGAGCCGGTGCACGGATTGGACCGGCCCGGCTAGTGCCAGGTGGTCCCGGTCGCGACGTCGACCCCCTGGCGCGCCGTCACGCCAGCGCCGGTGAGAGTCAGGACCTGACGACGAACGGGCGCCGGGGTGTCGTCGTCGATGACCGCGACCGACTGGTACGTCAGGACGGTGCGCGGCTGGTCCAGCGACCGGTCGGTCCCGGCCGGTGACCGGCCGGCGAACATGGTGTCCCAGCTGCGCGCCCACAGGCCGAGGACGGCGTTGTTGGGCATCAGCACCAGGAGTCGGCGACCGGTCCGCCGGGCCGCCTCCAGCCCGATGACCGTCTGGCCGGCGCCGGCGGCAGCACCAGATACGAGCGGTCGGCCGGTCTAACTGCTTGACCCTCGCCGGAAGGGTGCCGAGGCTGGACCGGTGCTGGTCAGCCTGTTGTCGGTCAACGTCGCTCGCCCGACCGTGCTGTTGCGATGGCCGGCCGGCGACGTCATCAGCGCGATCGACAAGCACCCGGTCGCGGCCTCGTCGGTCGCCGTCACCGTCCATAACATCGATGGTGACCGGCAGGCCGACACCAGCCCGCTGCCCGGCGGAGGCCAGGTGCACGGTGGACCCGACAAGGCGGTCTACGCCTATTCCGCCGAGCACGCGGCGGGATGGGAGGAATCGCTCGGCGTGCGGCCGGCGGCCGGGCTTTTCGGTGAGAATCTCACCGTCGGCGGCGTCACCGAGCGCGACGTGTGCATCGGCGATGTGTGGCGGTGGGGCACCGCTCTGCTGCAGGTGAGCCAGCCCCGGATTCCCTGCTACAAGCTGGGAATCCGGCTGGGCGCTCAGGTCGTGCGGCGGGAGTTTCGCACCAGCGGCCGGGTGGGCTGGTATCTGCGCGTGCTGCGGGCGGGCGTCGGGCCGACCCGGGGCGAGATATCCGTCCTGGCAGCCGATCCGCGCGGCGTCACGGTGTACGACGTGAACGCCGCGCTGCAGCGCGATGCCGAGGTGCCGCCGGCGATCCTCTGCCACGATGCCCTCGCGGAGGGCATACGCCAAATCTTGGCCGATCGCCATCGTGACCTGACCGGCGGCGCGGCGGAGGACGACGGCTAGGCACAGCGAGCGGGTGACGGCTAGGCGCGGTGGGTGCTATGGGCGACCCGTCGGCGGGCGGGGCGACCGCTGCGGCGATCCCGCCGATCCCACCGCGGCGGCTAACGGTCCTGACGCAGAGCGGACTGCACATCGGCGTGCAACGCCTTGAGCCGGTCGCCGGCCCGCGACCGCGCGGCGACGACGTCATCGCACGCCACCGGTTCGATCGCCTGCAGGTAGGCCTTCAGCTTCGGCTCGGTGCCGCTCGGGCGCACCAGCACCCGCAGCGGACCCGCGGTCAGCCGTACGACGTCCGCGCCGGGCAGCAGGTCGTCCACAGTGGACACTCGCTCGCCGGCGAGTGACGTGGGCGGCGATGCTCGCAGGGCGCGCATCATCTCGCCGATCTCGGCGACGTCGTCGACCCGGATCGACAGCTGTGCGGTGGCATAGATGCCGTACTCGCGGGCGATCTCGTCCAGCCGGTCCAGCAGCGTCCGGCCGTCGGCCTTGAGCGTCGCCGCGAGGTCGGCGATGAGCAGGGCGGCGCTGATGCCGTCCTTGTCCCGCACGATCTGCGGGGCGACGCAGTATCCGATCGCCTCCTCATAACCGAAGACCAGGTCCCCGGCGCCGCGCACGATCCACTTGAATCCGGTGAGCGTCTCGACATAGCCGCGGTTGTGTGCCGCGCACATGGCCGCGAGCAGCGAGGAGGAGACGATCGTGGTCACATAGCAGCCGGCCACGCCGGTCCGGATCAGGTGATCGGCGAGCAGCGCACCGAGCTCGTCCCCGGTGAGCACCCGGCCGCCGCAGGCGACGGCGCAGCGATCGGCGTCGGGGTCGTGAGCTATGACGATGTCGGCCCGCATCCTGCCGGCGAGGGCGAGCACGAGGTCCAGCGCGCCCGACTCCTTGGGGTTCGGGAACGGCACGGTGGGAAAGTCGCCGTCGGGCTGCTCCTGCTCGGGAACGACCGCTGCGGCGGGGAATCCGGCCAACGCGAGCACGGCTCGGAAGGTATCGCCGCCGACGCCGTGCAGGGGGGTATAGGCGATCGACACGTCGCGGGCGGTCCCGCGCGGCAGCGCCGCGACCTCGGTGACGTAGCGGTCGGCCAGCGCCGCACCGAGCATCGACCAACCCTCCTCCCGGGGCACGTCGACGAGCCGGCCGACGTCGTCGATGGCCGCCTCGATCTCCCGGGCGACCGGCGGCACGATCTGCGCGCCGGCGCCGATCGACCCGGCGAGATCGCCACCCAGATAGACCTTGTAGCCGTTGTCGTCGGCCGGATTGTGGCTCGCGGTCACCATCACGCCGGCGCAGGCGCCGGTATGCCGGACCGCGAACGCGAGCATCGGCGTCGGCACCGGCGCCGCGAAGAGCCGGGCGTCCAGACCGGCAACGACCAGGATTTCGGCAGTGTCGCGGGCGAATCGGGCGCTGCCCCGGCGCGCGTCGTAGCCGATCACCACCGGACCGGCGGGGCTGCGCGAGACGAGCCAGCCGGCGAGGCCGGCTGCGGTGCGGCCGACGACGACACGATTCATGCCGAGCGGCCCCGCGCGCAGCTTCCCGCGCAGACCGGCCGTGCCGAAATGCAGCCGGTCGGCGAAGCGTGCCGCCAGCGTGTCGGTGTCACCGCGGCGCACCAGCTCCTGCAACTCCTCGGTGGTCGCCGGGTCCGGGTCGTCGTCGATCCACTGCTGCACGCGGGCGAGCAGGTCAAGCGGCGGCGCGCTCATCGGCCGAAGAGGGCGAGCGTGTCCGGGGTGTGCGCGGCCTCGATGGCGAGAATCCGCTGCTTGGTGGCGACACCGCCCGGCGCGGAGAAGCCGCCGGTGTGACCGCCGGCCGCGACGACGCGGTGACACGGCACGATGACCGGCACAGGGTTGCGGCCCAGTGCCTGCCCGACACCGCGGGCCGAGCCGGGCGCGCCGACCCGGGCCGCGACGTCACCGTAGGTCAGCGTCTGACCGGGTGGGATCGCCCGGGTCACCGCCCAGACGGCTCGATCGAACGCCGGCCGGCCGTCGAGATCCACGTCGACATCGGTGAGGTCGTCGGCGCCGCCGGCGAGCAGGGCGACGATCCGGTCGATCACCGCGTGGACGGTCGGCGGCGCCGGAGGCGCGGCGTGGGTGCCGCGCTCGGCTGGTTCCCGGCCCGCACGGTCCGGGTCCTCGCCGGGCAGCCGGAGGCCGACGATCCGCGCGGCCCGCCCGGCCGGCTCGGCCCGCCAGGCGAGACCGCAGACTCCGACCGCCGTGTCGAACAACGTGTAGCCATCCTGCACCGTCGCCACCTCTCTGCTACCCCGGTCGGATCGCCGCGTCGTGTCACGTCGCGCCGCTGGCTCTCGCGTCGCTGCATCTCGCGTCGCTGAATGGTCAGCCTGTCAGACCCTGGTGACGATCGCCGCCAGCAAGTCACCCATTCGGGTGGCAGCGGAGCGGCCGGCTTCCAGTACGTCGCTGTGGTTGAGGGGTTCCGCGGACGTGCCGGCCGCGTGGTTGGTCACCAGCGAGATGCCCAGCACCTCCGCGCCGGCCGCCCGGGCCGCGATCGCCTCCAGAGCGGTCGACATCCCGACCAGGTCGGCGCCGAGCGTTGCCAGCATCCGGATCTCCGCGGGCGTCTCGTAGTGCGGTCCGGGCAATGCCGCGTAGACACCCTGACCCAGGCCGGGGTCGATCTCGCGAGCCAGCCGCCGCAGTCGCACCGCGTAGAGGTCGGTGAGATCGACGAACTCCGGTCCGAGCAGCGGCGAGCGGGCGGTGAGGTTCAGGTGGTCGGCGATCAGCATCGGCGTACCGACGGGGATCTGCGGGCGCAGGCAGCCCGCCGCGTTGGTGAGCACGACGACGCCGGCACCCGCGGCGACCGCCGTCCGCACGCCGTGCACGACCGCCCCTGCGCCGCGCCCCTCGTAGAGATGCGTCCTCCCCAGGAAGACGAGCACCCGCCGGCCGCCGACGGCGACGGACCGTACCCGCCCGGCATGCCCGGCAACGGCCGGCACAGTGAAGCCGGGCAGCTCCGTAACGGCGATGTCGGTGGCCGCGGGACCCAACCGGTCCGCGGCCGGGGTCCAGCCCGAGCCGAGCACGATCGCCGCGTCGTGTCGGGCGATCCCGGTCCGCGCGGCGATCAGGGCGGCCGCCCGGGCCGCGAGCGAGCCCGCCTGCGAGTCGGCGGCCTGCGAGTCGGTCGTCACCGGGGGAGCGTACGGCTTGTGGTCAGGACGGCGTAAAGCTCTGCTCGGCGCGGGTGATCGCGGCGACCGTCGCGTCGTAGGAGGACAGCGGCGCGGAGATGTAGAGCCCGAACGTGTGCCCGGACGCGACGAAGCTTCGGTACAGCACGTGCCGGGTCACGCCGTCCTTGATGTAGGTGAACTCCCACTCGGCGGCGGCGAAATCGCGGTAGGCCACCTGCTCGATGCGTA
>JBPCOR010000213.1:0-2933 GCA_051000035.1 Mycobacteriales bacterium
AGCTTGCCGTTGAGCGAGCCGAAGGTGAAGGTCGAGCTCAGGTCCTTCTTGACGACCAGGTCGTTGAGTTTGGTCAGGGTGGCGTCGTCGAGCGCGTCGGTGTCGGCCGTAACGGTGCTCTGGCCCAGGACGATGAGGTTGCCGGCGTCGATGCCCACCCCGGACACATGAACGAGCGTTCCGAAAGTGACCCGATGCGCGCTGAAGCCCGCCGGAATCCGGTAGCAGTACGCCGCACCCTTCGGAGCGACGATGTTGGCGCCCGAGCACTTCGCCGCGGCCGGGGCGGGCGGTGCGGGTTTCGTCGTCGGCGGGGTGGTCGGCTTTCGCGTCGCTGTCGGGGGGGTGGTAGTCGGTGGGGTGGTGGTCGGTGGGGTGGTGGTCGGTGGGTTGGTGGTCGGGGGGGTGGTAGTCGATGGGGTGCTCGGCGGCGACGCGGAGTGCGTCGATGTGGCCGTCGATCTCGACGGGCCGGCGAACGTCCCCTTACCGGCCTCGGTCGACCCGCACGCGACAACGGCGAGCGAGCCCGCGACGGTCACGATGACAAAACCCATCCGACGTGTCATTTCAGGCATGTTATCGGGCCGGGATGGACGGAGGGCGGCGCCGCCGTGCGGCCCGATTACGCTGCACGAGTGCTCGCGGTGGTGATCGACACGTCATCGGCGGCGGTGACAGCCGGCGTCGTGCGGGTCGGGCGCGGCGGCGACGGCTCGGTCGGCACGCAGCTGCTCGGCGAGCGATGCACGGTCGATGCGAAGGCGCACGGGGACTTGCTCACCCCCTCGATCGGGTCCGCCCTCGCCGCCGCGGGCGCTGGCGTGGGTGACATCGACGCGATCGTGGCCGGTGCGGGACCGGGCCCGTTCACCGTGCTGCGGGTCGGGCTGGTCACCGCTGCCGCGCTCGCCGACGCGCTGGGCCGCCCGGCCTACGGCGTCTGCTCGTTGGACGCGATCGGGGCGGCCACCCACGGGCGGGCACTGGTGGCCGGCGACGCCCGGCGGCGGGGGATCTACTGGGCGACATACGCCGACGGCCGGCGGGTGTGCGGGCCCGACGTCGCGCGGCCGGCCGACGTGGCCGAGCGGATTCCGACCCTCGCGGTGACATCGATGGCCGGCGCCGGCGCGGTCCTCTATCGGAACGTTCTCGGGCTGCCGCCCACCGGCCCGGATCACCCGCCGGTCCGGCAGCTGGGTGCGCTGGCGGCGGCGCGGATGGCCGCCCGGGCGCCCGCCGAGACGCTCGTGCCGATGTACCTTCGCCGCCCGGACGCGACGCCGCCCGCCCGACCGGTCGCGGCGTCGGCGCCCGGACGCGACCACCCCGGCGCCCGGTGACCGACCCGCTGGCGACCCCGCCGCCGGTTTCAGCCGTTGACCCCGGGCACCGGCTCCGCCGGATGCGCTGGTGGGACATCGCGGCGGTGATGCCGATCGAGGGCGAGCTGTTCGCCGACGATCGATGGTCTGAACCGATGCTGTGGAATGAGCTGGCGCAATCCCACTGCCGGCACTACGTCGTCGCCGAGGTCGGCGACGAGCTGGCCGGTTATGCCGGGCTCGCGGTCTACGACGACGAGGCGAACGTGCAGACTCTCGGCGTACGCCGGGACCAGCAGGGCCGCGGGATCGGCTCGGCGCTGCTCGACGACCTGCTCGGCGAGGCCGACCGGCGCGGCGTACGGCGGACCTTCCTGGAGGTGCGGACCGACAACCGGACGGCATTGCGACTGTATGAGCGCTGCGGTTTCGGCCGGCTGCGGGTGCGCCGCCGCTACTACCGGGACGGCTCGGACGCCCTGGAGATGCGCCGAGACCGGCCGGCGCACCCCACGTCGGGGGCCGGCGGTGCGTGACCCGCGGGTGAGTGACCCGGTGGTGCTGGGGATCGAGACGTCGTGCGACGAGACCGGGGTCGGCATCGTGCGGGGCGAGACCCTGCTGGCCGACGCGGTGGCCTCCAGCGTCGATGAGCATGCCCGTTTCGGTGGCGTCGTCCCCGAGGTGGCTGCCCGCGCGCACCTGCAGGCGAGGGTGCCGACGATGCGGCGGGCGCTTCGTGATGCTCGCATCGAGCTGTCCGACGTGGACGCGATCGCGGTCACCGTCGGCCCGGGGCTCGCGAGCTCGCTGCTCGTCGGCGTCGCCGCTGCGAAGGCATACGCGCTCGCCGCCGGCAGGCCGCTGCACGGTGTGAACCACCTCGCGGCGCACGTCGCGGTCGACATCCTCGAGCACGGCTCGCTGCCGCAGCCGTGCGTCGCCCTGCTGATCTCCGGCGGGCACAGCGCCCTGCTGCACGTCCGCGAGGTGGCGGGCGGCATCGAGGCGCTCGGTTCGACGCTGGACGACGCCGCCGGGGAGGCCTTCGACAAGGTGGGCCGGCTGCTCGGCCTGCCGTTCCCCGGCGGACCGAGCATCGACCGGGCCGCCCGGGACGGCGATCCGGCCGCGATCGCGTTCCCGCGCGGGTTGACCGGCCCGCGTGATCCGGCCTACGACTTCTCCTTCTCCGGGCTCAAGACCGCGGTCGGGCGCTGGGTGCAGGCGGCGGGGCGCCGTGGCGAGGTGTTGCCGCTCGCCGACGTCGCCGCGTCGTTCCAGGAGGCGGTCGCCGATGTCCTGACCGCGAAGGCCGTGCGGGCCTGCCAGGACCTCGGCGTGCGGCACCTCGTCATCGGCGGTGGCGTCGCCGCGAACTCCCGGGTCGGCGCGCTCGCGCGGGAGCGGTGCGCGGCCGCCGGGATCACCCTGCGGATCCCGCGGCCACGGCTGTGCACCGACAACGGCGCGATGATCGCCGCCCTGGGTGCACGCATGGTCATGACCGGTGCCCGGCCGGCCGGGGTGGGCGTGCGGACCGATCCCGGCCTGCCGGTGACCGCGACGGCGCCGCGTTAGACCGGTGCCGCGGCGACCATGCGC
>JBPCOR010000277.1:0-3009 GCA_051000035.1 Mycobacteriales bacterium
GCCACCGTCACCGGCATCAGCTTGTTGAGGTCGACAGGTCCAGGTTCCGCCTTGTGCAGCAATCTCGCCAGTGCTGCCCGCGCGCGCTCGAAGAGCAGGACCGCGACGTGCCCGCCGTCCAGCGGCAGCAACGGCAGCAGGTTGAACAGCCCGATGAAGATGTTGAACGCCGCGAGCAGCCTGAGGAAGAAGAACCACGATCCGGCGGCGACCGCCTGACCGCCGGCCCGGGACACCCCGACGACACTGACCGGGCCGTTCGGGTCGCGCTTATGACCCTCGACCGCGCCGAGCACGCCGGGAATCTTGTCCGGGAGCTGACCCAGGGAGGAGAACGTCGCGGAGAGCAGCGAGCCGATGAATTGGCCGGTCGCCGGCACGGCCGCCACCGGACCGCGGCGCAGCATGCTCGCCGACTCGATCCCGATCGCGCCGACCGTCTGCGGCGGCTTGCCCGGGGCGGGCGGACGACGTACCGACGCCACCGTGAGCGACGTCCGGTGCGTCGCGCCGTCGCGCTGATAGGTGATCGTGACCCACGCTCCGGGACGCTTCTGGATCAGGGCCACCATGTCGTCGAAGGTCACGACGGGTCTGCCGTCGATCGCGGTGACGCGGTCACCGGCGCGCAGGCCCGCGGCGGCGGCCGGACCGGCCGGATCCGACGGCGTGCATGCCCTCGCGGTGAGGTCGTGTTTCAGCCGCTGCACGCACGACGTGACGCCGCTCGCGATCGCTTTGTCGGTCGGCAGTCCGGTCGAGATGGCCGCAATGTAGAGCACGGCGAACGCGATAACGAAGTGCGTGAACGACCCCGCGACCAGCACCACGAGGCGCTTCCAGGTCGCGAACTGCCAGAACGCGCGCGGCTGCTCCTCGGCGGTCAGCTCGTCGAGCCGGGTGAAGCCGGCGATATCGACGAAGCCGCCGGCCGGAATGGCCTTCAGGCCGTACTCGGTCTCGCCCCGCCGAAAGGACCAGATCCTAGGACCGAACCCGATGAAGTAGCGCCGCGCCTTCATCCCGAACGCCTTGGCGCTGAGCAGGTGACCGAATTCGTGGATCGCGACGGACAGGCCGAGCGCCACCGCGAAGAGGATGAACCCGAACAGGAACGTCATCGGCCGGTGCTCCCCGACATCGACCCGCTGACCGGCACCTGGTCGATGAGATCGCGCGCCCGCCCGCGGGCCCACTCCTCCGCCTCCCAGACGTCCGCGACGTCGCGGGGATTCCCGAAGTCCGGTGCCCCGTCGAGCACCCGCTCGAGGGTGTCCACGATGGCGAGGAACGGCACCCGGCCGCGGATGAACGCCGCGACGAGTTCCTCGTTTGCGGCGTTGAAGATCGCCGGCACGACCCCCCCGGACTGCCCGGCCGAGCGGGCCAGCCGCACGGCCGGGAAGGCGACGTCGTCGAACGGGCTGAACGCCAGCTCGTGCGTGGTGCTCCAGTCCAGCCGGCGACCGGCACCCGGCACCCGCCGGGGCCAGCCGATCGCGACCGCGATCGCCAGGCGCATGTCCGGCGGGGACAGCTGCGCGATCGTCGACCCGTCGGCGTAGGTCACCATGGAGTGGACGAGGGACTGCGGGTGAATGACGACGTCGATGGCGTCGTAGGGGATGTCGAAGAGCTCGTGTGCCTCGATCACCTCGAGCCCCTTGTTGACCAGCGTCGCGGAATTGATGGTCACGACCGGGCCCATGTCCCACGTCGGGTGGGCGAGCGCATCCTGCACGGTGACGTCGCCGAGGCCGGCCCGGCCGCGGCCGCGGAACGGCCCGCCGCTCGCGGTGAGCACCAGCCGGGCAACCTCGTCCGGCGTGCCGCTGCGCAGGCATTGGGCGAGCGCCGAGTGCTCGGAGTCGACCGGCACGATCTGCCCCGGCCGGGCGCGGTCCTTGACCAACGCCCCGCCGGCGACCAATGACTCCTTGTTGGCCAGCGCGACGGTGCGGCCGGCGTCCAGCGCGGCGAGGGTCGGCGCGAGCCCGATCGACCCGGTGATCGCATTCAGGACGACGTCGGCCGGGTACGTCGCGAGGTCGGTGACCGCCTCGAGGCCACCCCGCACCTCCGCTTGGGAACCTGCGGCGGACAGGGCGTCTCGGGTGTGTGCCACCGCCGCGGGATCGCTGACGGCCACCGCGGCGACGTCGAATTCGACGGCCTGCCGGGCCAGCTCATCGGGGCGGCTGACGGCGGCGGCGAGCGCGACGATGCGGAAGCGGTCGGGCGCACCACGGACCACGTCGGCCGTTTGGGTGCCGATGGAGCCGGTGCACCCGAGCAGCACGATGTCGCGCGGACGGGTCACGCCGTCCATTGTCCCTTATCGGGCCGGTCCGCGGTCGCTGGCTGCCGCGGTGGGTCCATGGAGGTGGACAATGCTGCGGTGCGACTGGGAGTCAACGCCGTGATCACCGACGCCGCGGGGCGGGTGTTGCTCGCCCGGCGGGACCGGCCGCCGATCTGGAACGTCCCCGGCGGCGGTGTCGAGCCCGGCGAGACGCCGTGGGACGCCGTCGTACGGGAGGTCGCCGAGGAGACCGGCTGCACGGCGACCGTGCAGCGGCTGACCGGCGTGTACGACCGGTCGCCCGACGGCGACCCGGTGCTGGTGTTCCGGTGCAGCATCACCGGCATCCCGCGCACCACGGCGGAGTCGACGGCGATCCGGTGGTCCGATCCGGACCAGCTGCCGGACGCGATCAACCCCTACCAGCGGCGCCGCATCGCCGACGCGCTGCGACCGGAGACGGCGCCGGCCCTGGTGCACCAGCCGGGCCGCTCGGTCCGGGAGTTGTTCCCGGACCGGTGACGGCCGGCCGGCGCGAGGCCGCGCTCGCGAGGCTGCCATGATGGGAGGCCGGACGAGCCGGCTACGGCGGACGGCGAGGAGGTCGCGGTGAGCGGCGAGATCGAGCCCGGCGCAGCCAGCACTCACGCGGCCGGAACGAGCCCGGCCGGGACCGATCTGGAGCGCTCCGGCGGGCACCCGCCGCA
>JBPCOR010000311.1:0-8114 GCA_051000035.1 Mycobacteriales bacterium
CGGTTGCCGCGCCGCCGCGTCGGTTGCCGCCCCGTCCCGCCCCGCGCTGGGCCGGCGTGGCATCGGTTTCTGGCTACCCGAGGAACGGCCGGAGAAGTCCTGGTACGACGGCATCGGCCACACGGAGCGCCTCGTTGGGTGCCAAGTCGGGCAGCTGGTAGGCCTGCCGTCCACCGGCCGTGGTGGCGGTCAGCGTCACCACGCCGCCGCGGCGCTGAAAGAACGACTGCCGGATGTTCCAGCCGATGACGCCGTCGCAGGCAAGCACACTGCGGCGCCGGACGAGCGTCCCGACCCGGCTGATCAGCGCACCGTCGACGAGCGCGTGGCCCAGGCTGTGGGACCGGTCGGCGGCCAGCAACGCGGCCAGCGCGAGGCTGGTCGCGGCGAGCACGGCAGGCCACGCCGGCAGGACGCCCGCGGCGGTGAGCGCGATGACCGGCCCGGCAGCGACCGCGTCCAGGCCGACGGCCCGGGAGTAGCGGCGTCGCCTGGCAACCGGTCCGTGCCCGGTGAGCGGGCACGTGAAGGCCTCGGGCGCACCGATGACGATGCCCCCGACCCGCACCGCGACCTGCCACGGGGCCGGCGGCAGCAGCAGCGAGCCGCCGCGCTCGGAGCCGCGGCCGACCCGCAGACCGGTCGCGATGGCGATGCAGCGGGCGCCGCCGACGCTCCGCAGCAGCAGTGGCTCGGAGAGCTCGACACCACGCAGCCGCCGCTCCTCGATCGTGGTTGCCCGGGTGGTGAGCAGTCCGCGGGAGACATGCAGTGTGCCCTCGTCGTGCCGGCCGAGCCGGAAGTTCCAGAACGCGAGGAGGTAGCCGGCGGTGGAGGCGATGGCGCCGGCGACCAGCAGCACGCCGAGGATCTCCAGCCCGGTCAGCCACACCGGCGCGTGGGTGACATGGTGGGCCACCGCCCGTGCGACGTGCGAACGCGATACCGGCAGGTGCGCCTCGCTCACGACCCGGCTGAGCAGGGCGAGCAGCACGCCGATCGTCACGACGCCGGACAGGGTGAACGGCGCATATCGGATCCACCGTGGATCCAGCCGCACCAGCGTGCGGTCGATCGGCGTGGCGACGGCCGGGGATGAGGATGGGGGTACGCCGCGGCGGTGCAGCAGATCGTCCCGCAGGCGTCCGGCGTCGGTCGCGCCGAGTGCGTCGAGGACCAGGCCCTTGTCCTTCCGGTCCGACAGGCCGGTCCCCACCGTGACCCGTGCGAGCCCGAGCGCACGGTGCATCGGGTTTGCCGTGACGTCGACCGTCCGGATCCGTTCGGTCGGTGCCGACACGGTGCGCCGGCGCAGGAAACCCTTGCGGACCTGCACATTCGCGGCCGTGATCCGGTACGTCGTGGTCAGCCAGCGCAGCAGGCCGATGCCGATGACCACCGCGACGCCGATGAGTGACCACAGCGGACCCTGCCCGCTGCTGCTGGTCCCGACGATGAGCCCGAGCAGGGCCGGCGCGAACCGGATCAGCTCCTGCACCGGGTGCATCGCCAGCATCCGGGTATCCAGCCGCCGCCATCTGGGCGCGGCGTCGACGGGCGCCCGGTCCGGCTCCCGGGTGTCGGTCGTGGTCACGTCGCGTCGCCCCGGATCGCCTGCGTCGTCGCCGTCAGCGCGTCCACGAGCTGCTCGGCGGTGCGGCGCGACAGGCCCTTGATCGACAGCGGACCGGCCGCGGACGCTGTCGTGATCGTGACGTCGGCCAGGCCGAAGAGCTGCTCCAACGGCCCGCGCTCGGTGTCGACCGTCTGGATCCGGGAGACCGGGGCGATACGGCGTTCCTGCGTGAACCAGCCGGACTGGGTGTAGACGGCCTCGTCGGTCGCCTCCCAGCGGTGTACATGGAACCGCCAGCGGGGCATGACGACACAGTGCGCGATCGCCAGCAGGACGGTGGCCGCGACGACGGTGATCCGGGTCGCGGCCGCCGCCTGCGAAACGATGAGCGAGATGACCTGGCCGCCGACCGGGACCAGCCAGCCCAGGCCGGCGCGCGCTGCCCAGTACGGGATCGCGCGGCGGGTCACCCTATGACGAGGTGGGCGCAGGGACGGTTGGGTGGGGAAGTCGTCCGTCGGCGCGGGAGGCTGATGCACGGCGTCCAGGGTGCCAGGACCCGGCGCGGTACGAGAACGCCGGACGTCGTGTCGCGCTGTCCCGAACCGTGCCAGCCGGAGGGTTGAGGGTCAACGGCGGTATGGCTGTCCCCATCGCGGATCCGGGTGCTGGTCTTACTGTCGATGGCGTATCTTGCCGGAACCATCAGAGCATTCTGGATGAGTCGATCGACCAGGATGTAAGCGGCGGATCGGCGGGCCACCGCGTGCGGGTCGGCGACGGCGACCGGCAGGCCGCTGCGGCGCTGCCAGTACCGCCGGCCGCTCACGACCGGCCGCCGGTGGCCGTCGTACCGGAGCCGGACTCGAAGCCGGGGCAGTCGGTGACCGGCAGCCGGGGATGGCGGGGGAGCGCGTCGTCCCAGGCCGCCCGGCCGCAGCGCAGGTAGCCCGTCCCGCGGCGGGTGACGTTGAGCAGCGCATGCCGGCACAAGCGGCACTGGCCGGGATCGGCGCCGAGCGCGTCCCACCGCGGGTCGCCTGATGGCACGCTCACCACGACACCACCACCCGGGCATTGTCGCCCATCGTCAGCCGGGGCTGCGGGCGGCGCGCACGGCCGACCGGTGCACGGCCCCACCGGCGTACGGCACGCCGAAGAGCACGGTGTGCCCGAGCAGCGGATGCACCTGATGCAGGCCGATTCGGCCCGCCGGCCGGTAGCGAGCGTCCCGCCCGTCGGCGCGGCGCTTTGGTGACGGTGTGCTGGCTCACCTGCCCAGCTCGTCCCGGATGTGCCGGAGCAGCCCGGCGCAGGCTTGCTCGATCTGCGCCAGCCGGTCTGCGAAGCCGGATTCGCCGTCGTAGTAGGGATCCTCGACGTCCAGCGTGCCGTCGGCCATTGCCAGCGGGTCGTACGCCCGCAGCAGCACCACCTTCGCCGAGTCCCGGTCGTCGCGGGCGGCGGCGCGCAGGTCGGCGAGGTGCCCGGAGTCCAGCGCCACGATCAGGTCGCGCTCGGCGAACCAGGAGGGGTCCAGCTGGCGCGCGACGTGGCCACGGCCGTCGTAGCCGTGCTCGGTGAGGGTCCGGACGGCCCGCGGGTCGGCGCCGCCCCCGACGTGCCAGCCGCCGGTGCCCGCACTGTCGACGACGATCGCGCCCGACAGGCCCGCGTCGGCCACCATCGAGGCGAAGACGCGCTCGGCCATGGGTGAGCGGCAGATGTTGCCGGTGCAGACGAAACAGACGCGGTAGGTCACCGGACCATCCTCACCCGCGGCCGGTCGGCGTCGCGCCGAAACTCCCGTGCGGGTGGTAACCGCGGCGCCGTATCCTGCTAGGGCGTATGAGCAGCGACACCGATTCCCCCGCCGTACCCGATCCCGGGTCGTTGCGGCGCAGGCTCCCCGAGGTCGGGCTGCAGGACGAGCACCGGCTACGGCGCCGCATCGACCGGGCGGCGCGCGAGCCGGCCGGTGGGCGGGGTTCGACGCTGGCCCGTATCGGGCTCGACGTCGACCGCGCGGTGTAGCGGCTGGACCGCCGCCGCGCGGGTGTGCCGGCATTGCGGTATCCCGCGGAGCTGCCGGTCAGTGCGCGGCACGACGATCTGGTCGCGGCGCTGCGGGCGCACCAGGTCGTCGTGGTGGCGGGCGAAACCGGTTCGGGCAAGACGACGCAGCTGCCCAAGATGTGCCTGGAGATCGGCCGCGGGGTGCGCGGGCGGATCGGGCACACCCAGCCGCGCCGGATCGCGGCTCGCGCGGTCGCCGAACGCATCGCCGAGGAACTCGGAGTCGAGCTCGGCGGCGCCGTCGGATACCAGGTGCGCTTCACCGACCAGGTGAGCGACCGCACGCTGGTGAAGCTGATGACCGACGGCATCCTGCTCGCCGAGGTGCAACACGACCCGTTGCTGCTGGCCTACGACACCATCATTCTGGACGAGGCGCACGAGCGCAGCCTGACCATCGACTTCCTGCTCGGCTACCTGCAGCGACTGCTGCCGAGGCGCCCGGACCTCAAGCTCGTCATCACCTCGGCAACCATCGACCCGCAGCGGTTCGCCCGGCACTTCCAGGACGCGCCGGTGGTCGAGGTGTCCGGCCGGATGTTCCCGGTGCAGCACAGGTACCGACCGGTCGAGGAGGAGGACGACTCCAGCGACGCGATCTGCGCCGCGGTCACCGAGCTGGCGGCGGAGGGTTCGGGGGACGTGCTGGTCTTCCTGTCCGGCGAGCGAGAGATCCGCGACACCGCCGATGCACTGCGGGACGTCGTCAAGGCATCGCGACTGCTGGCTGGCACCGAGGTGCTGCCGCTCTACGGCCGGCTGTCCCCGCCCGAGCAGCACCGCGTCTTCACGCCACACACCGGTCGCCGGGTCATCCTCGCGACGAATGTCGCCGAGACCTCGCTCACCGTCCCCGGTATCCGGTACGTCGTCGACCCCGGTACGGCGCGGGTCTCCCGTTACTCCCACCGCACCAAGGTCCAGCGGCTGCCGATCGAGCCGATCTCGCAGGCCTCGGCGCGGCAGCGCTCCGGCCGGTGCGGTCGCGTCGCCGACGGGATCTGCATCCGGCTCTACGCCGAGGACGACTTCACCGCCCGCCCGGTCTACACCGGTCCGGAGATCCTGCGCACCAACCTCGCCTCGGTGATCCTGCGAATGGCCGCCCTGCGCCTGGGCGAGGTCGAGGACTTCCCGTTCCTCGATCCGCCCGACCGCAGGCAGATCCGCGACGGCGTCGCGCTGCTCACCGAACTCGGCGCGCTGCAGGCCGCGGAGTCCGAAGCGGCGCCGACCCGGCTCAGCACCGTCGGACGCAGCCTCGCCGAGCTGCCCGTCGACCCGCGGATCGGGCGGATGGTCCTTGCCGCCGAGGACGAGGGCTGCGTGCGGGAGATGCTCGTCGTGGCGGCGGCCTTGTCGATCCAGGATCCTCGGATGCGCCCGGCCGAGGCGCAGGCGGCCGCTGACACGGCGCACAACCGGTTCAACGACCAGACCTCGGACTTCCTCGCCTACTTGAACCTGTGGCGCTACCTTCGTGGCCAGCAAAAGGCCCTGTCCGCCAGCGCCTTCCGGCGGATGTGCCACACCGAGCACCTGCATTATCTGCGCATCCGGGAATGGCAGGACCTGCCCGCGCAGCTACGCCAGGCGGTGCGCGGGCTCGGCCTGGCCGTCGCCGACAGCGGCGCCGACAACACTGCCGGTGAGACCGTCGATGCGGCGAGGCTGCACCGGGCGCTGCTCGCCGGGCAGCTCTCGCACGTCGGGCTGCGCGATGCACAGCGCCGCGACTACCTCGGCGCGCGGGGCGTGCATTTCTCGATCTGGCCCGGGTCGGCCCTTTTCGGCAACCCGCCGCAGTTCGTGATGGCTGCCGAGCTGGTGGAGACCTCGCGGCTGTGGGCGCGGGTGTGCGCGCGGGTCGAGCCGGAGTGGGTCGAGTCACTCGCCGGGCATCTGGTCGTCCGCACCTACGCCGAACCGCACTGGGAGGCCCGCCGCGGGTCGGTCGTGGCCTACGAGCGGGTCACGCTCTTCGGCGTACCACTGGTGTCGGGACGCAAGAAGGCCTACGGGGCGGTTGATCCGGAGCTGTCCCGGGAGCTGTTCATCCGGCACGCACTGGTCGAGGGCGACTGGCGTACCCATCACCGGTTCGTCCGGGATAACGCGGCGCTGATCGGGGATCTGCGGGAGCTGGAGGATCGGGTCCGCCGCCGAGACATCATCGCCGACGACGACGCGATCTTCGCCTTCTACGACAGGCGGATCCCGGCCGGGATCGTCTCCGCCGCGCACTTCGACCGATGGTGGAAGCTGACCCGCCGCGAGCGACCGGACCTGCTCACACTCGCGCCGGACGACCTGCTCGACCCGGACGCGCGGCGACCGGACAGCGACGACTACCCCGACGAGTGGCCGACCGGCGACCTGCGGCTGCCGCTGAGCTACCAGTTCGAGCCCGGCACGGCTGCCGACGGCGTCACCGTGCACGTGCCCCTCACGGTGCTCAATCAGCTGACGCCGCAGCCGTTCTCGTGGCAGCTCCCGGGGTTGCGGATCGAGCTGGCCGCCGCGCTGATCCGATCGCTGCCCAAGCCGCTGCGCCGCCTGCTCGTGCCCGCACCGGACACCGCCCGGGACGCGGTCCGGCGTATCGACGGCTCGGCTCCGGCCGGCTGGTTCACCGACGCGCTCGCTGCCGCGCTGCGCGCGACGACCGGCGTCGACATACCGCCGGTCGGGTGGGACCGGGCGAGGCTGCCCGATCATCTGCAGATGACGTTCTCGGTCGAGGGACCCGACGGGTCGGTCCTGGCCGCCGGCAAGGACCTCGGCGCGCTGCAGGAGCGGCTGGTGCCGCAACTGCGCGTCACCCTCGCCGAGGCTGCGCCGCAGCTCGAGCGCACGACCATCACCGACGGCCGGATCGGCGACATACCAAGGGAATTCGCCTCGACCGTGCGGGGGCAGATCGTCCGTGGGTATCCGGCGCTGGTCGACGAGGGCGGCTCGGTCGCCATGCGCGTGTTGCGTTCGCCGGGTGAGCAACGGGTCGCGATGCGCACCGGCGTCCGCAGGCTGCTGATGCTCACCGAGCGGGTGTCGCTGAAGGCGCTGACCCGGCAGCTCCACACCGGCACGAAGCTCGCCATGTCGGTGAGCCCGTACGCCGACGTGCCGGCGCTGCTCACCGACTGCGTCGCCGGCGCGGTCGACGACGTCGTCGCCGCGAACGGCGGACCGGCGTGGGACGACGGCGGGATGGCGGCGCTGCGTCGTGCCGTCCGGGCGGCGGCGCTGCCGATCGCCGTCGAGATCGCCACCACCGCGGCGGCGATCCTCTCGCTGTGGCAGCAGATCCGCGCGACGCTCGCGACCACCACGCAGGGCAGCTACGCGGAGTCGGTCGCCGACGTCCGGGCGCAGCTCGACCTGCTGGTCTACGACGGGTTCGTCGCGACGACCGGCCGGGCGCGCTTGACGGACGTGCCGCGCTACCTCACCGCAATCGTTCACCGGCTGGAGGTCCTGCCCCGCGACGTCACGCGCGACCGGGTCCGCGTCGCGGCGCTCGCCAGCCTGCAACGGGAGTACGCCGAGGTGCGGTCCCGGCATCCGCACGCGGCGGGAATCGAGGACGTGCGCTGGATGCTGGAGGAGCTGCGGGTCAGCTACTTCGCCCAGACACTGGGAACCGCATACGCGATCTCCGACGTGCGTGTGCTGCGCGCGCTCGACGCGGTCGAGGACGCGGCCACAGCCACCCGGTGACGATCGTCTGGGTAGGCGCGGATCTGCGGCACAACCAGCTCGTCGTTGTCGTCGGGATGGGTGTAGGTGTGCGGCGTGCGCGCGGCCCATGCGCGGCCACCAGACACGGCGGGAGCGTCGGCTAGGCCGCGCGGGCGGTCGGCATCCGGATGTCAGCAGATCGTTTGCCGACATGGTCGCCCCGGCCGCCGCGACGACAAACACCCCGGCCCTCCGCGGTACTGCGTGACGAGGTCGAGTGGCTGATGCGCGTGTTGACCAAGCGGCGGTATGGCTACCTGCCGGGCGTGCACGGTGCCGACCCGGCACGCATCGCCGACCTCACAACGTGAACGTGGCGTAACGCCCCCGGACTGGCGAACAGGGTCGGGGTGTCAGATGCCACCGACGACAGCAGATCAGGCAGGAAGACGATGCGACTTGCCGTCAGCCGCGGCGCCGCAACGTTCGCTGCCGACATAGCCGAGCGCGCAGTGCGATCGGCCTGCCTTACAGCCGCAGCGTTGCCCGTCACGTCGGACGCGGAAGACCCGATGAACATTGAGAGCGTCGGAACGTGCGCGGCGGGGCAGTGCGCGATCTCCCGGTGGAACTCCGCTGTCTCTATCGACGACAACATCAGCGGACCCGACGCTGCCGTGCCGGCCAAGATCGCAGCCGCCGCGAACAGCGCCAGCCACACGATCGGCTGACGCGCCAACAGGAACGGCGCCCGTCCCCACGGTGGTGTCGTCAGGGCGCC
>JBPCOR010000328.1:0-3157 GCA_051000035.1 Mycobacteriales bacterium
GTCGGCAAGCTCGAGGGCGATCCGGCCACCACGAAGGGTTTCTACGACACCCTGCGCGAGGATCACATCGACGCCAACCCGGCCACCGGCATCTACTTCGACCAGGACTGGGCGAGCATGCCCGGCGTCATGCCGGTCGCCTCCGGCGGCATCCACGCCGGCCAGATGCACCAGCTGCTGCACCTGCTCGGCGAGGACGTCATCCTGCAGTTCGGCGGCGGCACCATCGGTCACCCGTCCGGCATCGCGGCCGGCGCGGAGGCCAACCGGGTCGCGCTCGAGGCGATGATCAAGGCCCGCAACGAGGGCCGCGACGTCATCCGGGAGGGCCCCGACATCCTGCGCAAGGCGGCCGAGCGTTGCCGGCCGCTGGAGGTCGCCCTGGCCATCTGGGGTGACGTCACCTACGACTACGCATCCACCGACGCGCCCGACACGGTCCCGACAGTCAGCGTCTAGGAGACGATCACCATGCGCCTGCGCCACGGAACCTTTTCATATCTGCCCGACTTCACCGACGAGGAGATCGGCGCCCAAGTCCGCTACGCGCTGCTGAACGGCTGGCCGGTGTCGGTGGAGTACACCGACGACCCGCACCCCCGCAACGTCTACTGGGACATGTGGGGACTGCCGATGTTCGACCTGGCCGAGCCCGACGGCGTCCTGCGGGAGATCAATGAATGCCGGTCGACGTTCCCGAATCACTACATCCGGGTGATGGCATACGACGCCTCGCTCGGCCGGCAGACGACGGCACTGAGCTTCCTGGTGCAACGGCCGCCCGATGAGCCCGGCTTCCGCCTGGAGCGCACCGAGGGCGCCGACCGGCTCCAGCGCTACACCCTGACGCCCTACGCGACCGGCGTGCCGGTGGGGTCCCGGTACCAGCGCGCGGCGGGTGGCGGCGACACCGAGTGACGGCCGTGGGCGGCTTTCAGATGCAACGTCCCGGCTCCGGCCGGGGCGCGGACGACGGCGCCCAGCAGCCGCACCGAGGCGGGGCCGCGGCGGGCGACCGAGCCAGCGACCCCGCCGCCGACGAGGCGGGTCACCCGGGCGGGGACGCTGGCGGCGACCGAGCCGTCCCCGACGCCGCGGTCCTCGAGCCGGGGGCGACGGTGAAGCTGCACGACGACGAGGCGGCCACCCGGGTCCGCGATGTGCTCGACTGGATTGACGCGGATCTGGTCGGGCTCGCCGCGGTCAAGGATCGTATCCGGCAGATCGCGGCCCTGCTCATGGTCGACCGGGCGCGGGAGCACTTCGGCATATCGGCGAGCAAGCCGTCGCTGCACATGAGTTTCACCGGGGCGCCGGGCACGGGGAAGACCACCCTCGCGCTGCGAATGGCCGAAATCCTGCATGCGCTGGGATACCTGCGGGTGCCGAGGGTGCACGCCGTCACCCGCGATGACCTGGTCGGGCAATTCATCGGACACACCGCGCCGAAGACGAAGGAGGCGCTCGCCAAGGCAGCCGGCGGCGTGCTGTTCATCGACGAGGCGTACTACCTGCATCGACCGGAGAACGACCGGGACTACGGGCAGGAGTCCATCGAGATCCTGCTGCAGGAAATGGAATCCGAACGCGCCTCGCTGGTGGTGATCTTCGCCGGCTACGCCGACCGGATGGAGAGGTTCTTTGCCTCGAATCCGGGTCTGAGCTCGCGGGTGGCCCACCACATCCAGTTCGACGACTACACCCGGCCGGAGCTGACCGCGATCGGCGAGCTGATGCTGACCCGAGACGAGTACCGGTTCACGCCGGCGGCGGAGACGGCGTTCGGTGAATACCTCGACCGCCGGGTCAGCCTGCCGCGGTTCGCGAACGGACGCAGTGTGCGCAACGCCCTGGAGCGGTGCCGGCTCCGGCAGGCCAGCCGGCTGGTCACGGCCGGGGAGCCGGTCACCCGGGATGACCTGATGACCCTGACCGAGGCTGACGTCCGCAGCAGCAGCGTTTTCACCGCCGAACCCACCGGCTGAACGACGCGGCGGTCAGTCCGCGCTGTCGCCGGCGAGCGATCGCTGCAGGAGCTGGGCGACGTCGAGCACCTGCACGTCCTCGCGGGCCTCGCCGGTCTGCTGCTTGGCCGTCACCGCGTCGGACAGCATGACCAGGCAGTACGGGCACGCCGTCGACACGACGTCGGGGTCAAGACCCAGCGCCTCGTCGATGCGCTCGGTGTTGATGCGTTTGCCGATCTTCTCCTCCATCCACATCCGCGCACCGCCTGCACCGCAGCAGAATCCGCGCTCCTTGCACCGGTGCATCTCCCGCGACGTCAGCCCCGGTACGGCGGCGAGCACATCACGGGGCGGGGTGTAGACCTTGTTGTGGCGCCCGAGGTAGCACGGGTCGTGGTAGGTCACCGATGCCTCGACCGGCTGTACGGGCGTGAGCCGACCATCGGCGACCAGCTGCGCGAGCAGCTGGGTGTGATGCACGACCTCGTAATTCCCGCCGAGCTGCGGATATTCGTTCGCCAGCGTGTTGAAGCAGTGCGGGCAGGTGGCGACGATCTTCTTGGCCTTCGCCGCGTTGAGGGTCTCGACGTTCTGCTGGCCGAGGGTCTGGTAGACGAACTCGTTGCCCAGGCGGCGGGCGGGATCCCCGGTGCAGGTCTCGCCCGCGCCGAGGATGGCGAATTCGACGCCCGCGGTATGCAGCAGTTCGGCGACCGCGCGCGTCACCTTCTTCGACCGGTCCTCCAGGGCACCGGCGCAGCCGACCCAGAAGAGATAGTCGACGTCCGCTGGGATTTCGCCATCGACCCGGCGCACGTCGAAACCGAGCTCCTTGGTCCAGTCCTCGCGGGCCCGAGCCGACATGCCCCACGGGTTTCCCTTGTTCTCCAGGTTCTTGAGCATCACGCCGGCCTCGGATGGGAACGAGGACTCGATCAGGACCTGGTAGCGTCTCATGTCGATGATGTGGTCGACATGCTCGATGTCGACCGGGCACTGCTCGACGCACGCCCCGCACGTCGTGCATGACCAGAGCACGTCGGGGTCGATCACGCCGCCCTCCAGCAGGGTGCCGACGAGCGGTCGGGCGGCCTGATCGGGGTCGGAGCCGGCAACCCGTCCGAAGCCGGATTCGGCTACGCCGTCGGCATTCTGGTGGCCTTCGACGGCGATCGATTCGTCCTCGGGCA
>JBPCOR010000368.1:0-3275 GCA_051000035.1 Mycobacteriales bacterium
CGGACGGCGAGGAGGTCGCGGTGAGCGGCGAGATCGAGCCCGGCGCAGCCAGCACTCACGCGGCCGGAACGAGCCCGGCCGGGACCGATCTGGAGCGATCCGGCGGGCACCCGCCGCATGAGAAGCCCGAGGACTGGGGCTGGCACGCCGACGTGGGTGTGCTCGGCCGCGGTGTGGGATGGGCCTACGCCGAAGTGCTGCTGATGATGATTATGGGTAGCCAGCTGGGTCACCAGGCGATCGTCTGGCTGATCGCGTTGACGACCGTCCTGGTCGGCATTCTGCTGTACGACCGCCACCGTCGTAAGAACGCCTGGCGCAGCTGACCCGCGGCATCGAAGCGACGGCATCGAACTGCGGGGACCCGGCGGTCACTGCCGAGGGCGGCGGGCGATCCGCAACATGTGTTCCAGCTCCCCCAACTTGGTCCGGTCCCGTCCGGCGAGCCTGCCGGCCTCGAGCTCCGCGGCATCCAGCCGCAACCAGCCGTCCCACAGCGTGTAATCCACACCCCGCGAGTCCAGCAGGCTGATCACCGCGTCGCGCTCCTCGCTCACCGGGCGCAGCCGGCCCGACTCGGCGTCGGCGAGCAGCGTGCGCACCGTCTCGGCGGCGTCGGCCTTGTTCGTCCCGATCACGCCGGTCGGGCCACGCTTGATCCAGCCCGCGACATAGACGCCCGCCAGCTCGACCCCGGCGACCCCAACTCCGGCGCTGCGAACGACCCGCCCGGTCTGGTGCGGCAGGGTAGCGGTCGCCTGGTCGAACGGCAGATCCGCGACCGGCGCACCGCGATAGCCGACAGAACGAACGACCAGCTCGGCCGGGATCGTCTCCGTCTCACCGGTACCGGTTACCCCGCCGGCACCGTCGGGGACGCACCGTTCCAGTCGGATCGCCTCGACGTGGTCGGTCCCGATGAGCTCGACCGGGCGGCGCAGGAAGTGGAAGGTGACCCGAACCGGCGCGCCGGTCGGCGCGGCGCCGGCCCAGGTGGCGAAGAGCTCGGTCATGGTGCGCACCGGCCGCTTCGCCTCGGCGGGCAGGGTCGCCGCAGCCTCGATTGCCACGTCGGCGGGCTCGACGATCACACCGACTCCGGGCAGCGCCGCCATCTCCCGCAGTTCCAGCGGGGTGAACTTCACGTCGGCGGGACCCCGACGGATCACCAGGTGCACGTCGGTGACCGCGACCGAGCGGAACGCGTCGTGGACGTGCTCGGGCATGTCGGTCATCGCCAGCCCGGCTGAGCCCTTCGCGAACACCCGGGCGATGTCCAGGGCGACGTTGCCGGCGCCGATGACGGCGACCGAGCGGGCATGCAGCGGTGGGGCGACGCTGCCGGGGCGGCCGCTGTACCAGGCGACGACCTCCGGAGCCGAGACGCTGCCGGGTAGGTCCTCGCCGACAATGCCGAGCCGGCGGTCGTGCGGCGCCCCGGTGGCGATCACCACCGCCGGGTAGTGCGCCCGCAGGTCATCGAGGGTGAGATCGGCGCCGTAGCGGGTGTTGCCGAGGAAGCGCACACCCGGCGTCTCCAGCACCTCGTGCAGGGTGCGGGTGATCGACTTGATCTTCTGATGGTCCGGGGCGACGCCGTAGCGGACCAGTCCGTACGGCGTCGGCAACAGGTCGATGACGTCCACCTCGACGGCGCGGCCGGACTTGGCGAGCGCGTCGGCGGTGTAGATGCCGGCCGGTCCCGAGCCGATGACGGCGACCCGGAGTGGGACCGCCCCGGGAGCGGCGGTCACGGGGCCGGCCGCGCGGACAGCGACCAGTTGACCGGGTCGCCGCCCCGCTCGGCCAGCAGCGCGTTGGCACGGCTGAACGGCCGCGACCCGAAGAACCCGTGGTCGGCGGACATCGGGCTCGGGTGGGCGGACTCAACGCAGGGCTGGTCTCCGAAGAGCGGGCGCAGGCTGCGGGCATCGCGGCCCCACAGGATCGCCACCAGCGGGCCGCCGCGGCCGGCCAGCCCACCGATGGCCTGCTCGGTGATCTGCTCCCAGCCCTTGCCGCGGTGTGACGCGGGCCGTCCGGGGGCGACGGTGAGCGCTCGGTTGAGCAGCAGGATGCCGCGCCGGGACCACGGTGACAGGTCACCGTTGGCGGGCCGGGGCAGCCCGAGATCCTCGACGTACTCGCGGTAGATGTTGGCCAGGCTGCGTGGGATCGGAGTGACGTCGGGCGCCACCGAAAAACTCAGGCCGACCGGGTGGCCCGGTGTCGGATACGGGTCCTGACCGACGATCACGACCCGGATGTCGTCGAAGGGCTGGGTGAACGCACGCAGCACGTCGGTGCCGGCCGGAAGGTACCGTCGGCCGGCTGCGATCTCGGCGCGCAGGAAGTCGCCCATCGCGGCGATCTGTGCGGCGACCGGCGTCAGCGCCGGCGCCCAGCTGGGATGGATCTGCGGTGGCAGCGCCGGCCCGCCGTCGCTGTCGCTCACCCGCACCTCCGGATCACGCCGCGAGCTCGCACCCGCGACTTCGTCGGCGACCAGCCTACCGACCCGCCGCCGGGGCCGGAGTTACCTCTCAGGTCGGCCGAGGCCGCCTCGACAGGCACGCGCCTCGCGCTTTACCAGTCGCCTGCGAGGACACGCCGCGGCTGGGTCGGCGGGTCCGTCCACCCGGCTGGTGAGGCGGCCGACCGGCGGCCGATCCTGAGCTCACCGCCGGAGCGGGCTGCCGGGAATGGACGGTGAGCGGCTAGTGCCGCGGCAGGCAACGTTTGCGCGCTTGACCACCTCACGCAGCATTCGATCCTGCGCGGGCCGGTTGCGCCAGGGGATGTGGCGCCGGATCAAGAAGGCCCGGGCCTCATTGGCTCTCGTGGTCCGTGCCGTCGAGACAGAAGTGGCGCAGCGCGGTGAACCGGGCCTCGATGCGGTTGAGCCAGCTGGCGGAGTGCGGGGTGTGGGCGAGCTCGACGTTGTTGGCTCTGGCCCACTCGCCTACCGGGCGTCGGTCTTCGTCGACAGATGGGGGCTGAAGTTGTCGAACACGACGGCGATGCGGCCCGCAGGCGCACCCAACGGCAGCTGAGAAGGAAAAGTCCCCCGATACGCACCTACGGGTGGCGGCTGCCGCGGGCATCGCCGCCGAACCCTGGCCGCACCGCCTGGCACGACTGGCCGTTCGAGCTGTCCCCACTCAGCAAGCGCCTCCCTCGCCCAGCAGATGCGTGGCCAACGGGTGGAGCCACGCGCCCTGTCGAACACTTCCCGTTCCCGGTTCACTGGGACGAGTCGAAACACGGGAGAGAAC
>JBPCOR010000376.1:0-5467 GCA_051000035.1 Mycobacteriales bacterium
GCCTCGTCCTGCGCTATTACGCCGATCTGTCCGAGGCCCAGATCGCCGCGAGCATGGGCATCAGCAAGGGCGCGGTGAAGAGCCACGCTTCCCGCGGCATGGCCGCGCTGCGCGAGCGGCTGGAGGCGACCTCGTGACCGATCCTCCCGACCGCCACCCGCGCGATTCCGGCGACGGGGAGCCCGGGCAGCCCGAGCCGGCCGAGGAGTTCGAGGCGTTGCTGCGCTCGGCCATGCACGACGAGGTCGACGGCATCATCCCGGCCGGGGACGGCCTGCGGCGGATCCAGGACGGCGTCGAGCGCCGCCGGCGGCGGCGGATCTGGGTACGGCCCGGTCTCGCGCTGGCGGCCGCCGCGGCGGTCGCTGTGGCCATCGTGGTGCCGACCATGCTGCGCGGCGACGGTGCGGGCAGGCAGACCGCAGGGTCGGCCCCGACTCCGACGGCACCAGGGACCACCCGGCCGACCACTCCGGCCCCCAGCAGCTCGTCGGGCGCGACCGCCTCGCCCTCCTTAACCGGCGGCCCATCGCCCGGGCTCACCTCGCCGACGCACACCCGGACCCCGACCACCCCCGGCGGCTCGGCCACCACCCGGCCGGTGCGGACGTCGACGACCGCGACGGTCTGGCCGGGACCGACATTGCCGAGCGCGACCGGGAACCCCTCCGGCCCGAGCGGGCGGGACCTGACCGATCCGGGCCGAACGGCGGTGGACTTCCTGGCGTCCTACTTCGGTGGCATCACGTTCGAATCGTCAGCGCCGACGCGGGCGGGCGGCACGACGCTGGTGACGCTGACCCGCAAGGACACCGGTGGGACCGTCACGACGGTCCATCTGGTCTCAGCGTCGGTCGGTCGGAGCACCGTCTACGCCGTCCGCTCGGCCACGGCCGACTCGCTCACGCTGGACCAGCTGCCCACCGTCTCGGGCATCGACCCCTTCGCCGTCGGTGGCCGCGTCGACATCGGCTCGTCGGGCGGGGCCGAGCCCTACGTCAACGTGCAGCTCCGGGCGCCGGCGGCCCTGAACTCCGACGGGTCGAACCGGGTGCCCACGGCCGGCACGTCGGAGCAGGCATGGACGGCGAACCTGAGCGCGGGTACGCCGCTCGCGGGGACGGGCGTGGTCGCTGCCTGGACGAGCGGCAACAAGAACCCGAACGACGTCATCCGGTTCGTCGCCGGCCCGACCGCCTGAGCCGGGCGACCTCGACGATCAGGACCAGCGGCCGACCCTCGAACTGAGCACCGACAGCGCCGCCGACGCCGCGGTCGTCGGGCGCAGCGCCGCCGAACCCAGCCCGGCAAGGGTCGCTCCCGCGGCGCGCAGAGCGGTCAGTTCACCGTGTGTGAGCCCGCCACGCGGACCGATGACCACAGCGATGTCGCCGGACGACGGTACATCGAGTGCGACCAGCGGCTTACTGGCCGCGGGATGCAGGATAAAGGCGCGACCGACGGCGCCGAGCAGCGAGCACACCTGCCGGGTGGTCGCGGGCTCGGTGACGGCCGGCACCAACGGCCGGCGGGCCCGCGACGCTGCCCGCCGGGCAGCCAGGCGCCACCTCGTCGCCCCCCGCAGCACCGACGCGGATTCGCGCTCGGCCCGACCGCCCGGGCTGCTCGCGTACCGCTCCCACCCCAGCCGCGCGGCCCCACGGGCGGCGAGCCACGGCACGATTTCGTCGGCACCGAGCTCGGTCAGCAGTTCGACGATGCGGTCGCCCCGCTGCCCGCGCGGGATCGGCTGGACGACGATCAGGCGCGGATCGGGGACCGACAGCCGTCGACGGCGGCGTACCAGCAGCCGCAGCAGCCCCGGCTCGGCGGACTCCACCGTGCACTCGGCGACGCCGCCGCGACCGTCGGCGAGGTGCACCGCACCGCCCGGTCCGACCGGGCGCACGGCCGCATCAGCCGGCGCCGGGCCGATCCCGGCCGACCGACCGAGCACGGTGTGGTCGGCGGCCGGCAACTCGTCGACCAGGAAGACCAGGGGTGCGGTCATCGGCCGTTGAAGGCGTCCCGCATTCGCGAGAACAGCCCGCCCGCCTTGGCGAATTCGGGGCGCTCCTCATCGCGCAGGCGGGCCAACTGCCGGATGACGTCCTCCTGCTCGGCGTCCAGCCTGGTCGGGGTGAGCACCTCGACGTGGACGACGAGATCGCCGCGTCCGACGCCGCGCAGGTGCGGGACACCCCGCGCGCGCAGCGTCTTGCGGGTCCCGGGTTGCGTCCCCGCCTTGATGTCGATCTGCTCCTCGCCGTCGAGCGTCGCCAGGGTCAGCGACGTACCGAGGGAGGCCGCCGTCATCGGCAGGCTGACCCGGCAGTGCAGGTCGTCGCCGTCGCGGGTGAAGATGTCGTGCGGCCGCTCGTCGACCTCGACGTAGAGGTCGCCGGCCGGGCCGCCACCGGGGCCGACCTCGCCGTCGCCGGAGAGCCGCACCCGCATCCCGTCGCCGATTCCGGCCGGGATCTTGACCGAGACGGTACGCCTGGCTCGGACCCGGCCCTCCCCGGCGCATCGCTGGCACGGCTGTGGGATCACCTCGCCGACGCCACGACAGGTCGGGCAGACGTGCGCGGTCATCACCTGGCCGAGGATGGAATTCTGCACGCTCTGCACCTCGCCACGGCCGCCGCAGGTCTCGCAGCGCTGCGGGGACGTGCCGGGAGCGGTCCCCTCACCGCCGCACTCCTCGCAGGTGATCGCGGTGTCCACGGTGATATCGCGGCTGGTGCCGAAGGTCGTGTCCTGCAGGTCGAGCGACAGCCGGATCAGCGCATCGGCGCCCTGCCGGGTCCGGCTGCGCGGGCCCCGTGTCGCCGCGCCACCGCCGAAGAACGCGTCGACCAGGTCGCTGAAACCGGCGAACCCGCCGGTGAACGGGTCACCGGGCCCGCCGGCACCGCCGCGACCCAGCGGGTCGCCGCCGAGATCGACGATCCGCCGCTTCTCCGGATCGCGTAGCACCTCATATGCCGCGGCGGCCGCCGCGAACCGTTCCTTGGCATCCGCGTCGGGGTTGACGTCGGGGTGCAGGTCGCGGGCAAGCTTGCGATATGCGCGCTTGATCTCTTCCGGCGAGGCGTCTTGACGCACGCCAAGTACGCCGTAGTAGTCAGTCGGCACGTGTGTATCAGCTTCCTGCCAGCAGTTCGCCGACGTAGCGGGCGACGGCACGCACCGAGCTCATCGTGCCGGAATAGTCCATCCGGGTCGGTCCGAGCACCCCGATCGCACCCAGGCCGGCCCCGCCGAGGCCCGACGCGCCGGCGCCGTACGCGGTCGACACGACCGACGTCGTGCGCAGCGCGAAAACGGAATGCTCCTCGCCGATCCGCACCTGTACCGTCGAGGCGGTCATCTCCCCGAACAACCGCAGCAGCACGACCTGTTCCTCGATCGCCTCCAGCACCGGGCGCACCGAGTTGGGGAAGTCGATCGCGTCGAGGTTGGCCGTCCCGGCGAGCGCGATGCGCTCCTGCGGGTGCTCGATGACCATCTCCAGGATCGACGCCGACAGGCAGGTGACCAGCGGGCGCAGCGCCGGTGACAGAGTGTCGGGCAGCTTGTCCAGCAGGTCGGGAACGTCGACCAGGTGGTGTTCCTGCAGCGAGCTGTTGAGCGCGACCCGCAGGTCGGCGACGTGGTCCTCCGCGACGACGTCGGGCAGCTCGATGATCCGCTGCTCGACCCGGCCGGCGTCGGTGATAAGCACGAGCAGCAGCCGGGAGGCCGTCAGCGCGACCAGCTCCAGGTGGCGGACGACGCTGCTCGACAACCGTGGGTACTGCACGACGGCGACCTGGCGGGTCAGCTGGGCCAGCAGCCGCACGGTCCGGCGTACGACATCGTCGAGGTCGACCGCGCCGGTGAGGAACGACCCAATGGCGCGGCGCTCGGCTGAGGACAGCGCCTTGACCGTCGACAGCCGGTCGACGAAGAGCCGGTAGCCCTTGTCGGTCGGGATCCGCCCGGCGCTGGTGTGCGGCTGGGTGATGTATCCCTCCTCCTCCAGCAGCGCCATGTCGTTGCGGATCGTCGCCGGCGAGACGCCGAGATTGTGCCGCTCGACGAGCGCCTTGGATCCGACCGGCTCGTGCGTGCTGACGAAGTCGTCGACGATCGCGCGCAGCACTTCCAGCTTGCGCTCCTCCACGCTCACGCGACCTCCTTCCGAGGAAAACGCCGACCGACGGGCGAGTGTCGGTTCACCCTGGCACTCGTCGATTCCGAGTGCCAAGTGTACGACGCCGGGCGGGTAGCAAGCAGGATGCCGGACCTCGCACCGATAGGCTTCCTCGGATCGACTCGATACCGATCCGCTGGGGTTCGCCGTGATCTTCAAGGACGTCCGGGACGGGCGCCCGTATCCCGAGCACGGCCTGTCCGCCGCAGACTGGGCGCGGATACCTCCGCGCGGGGTGCGGCTGGACGAGCTGATCGCGACCCAGCGCGAGCTCGCCCTGGACCGCTTGCTCGACGAGGACTCCACGTTCTACGGCGCTCTCTTCCCGCACGCGGTGCAGTGGGAAGGCGACTTGTATCTCGAGGACGGCCTGCATCGGGCGCTGCGAGCGGCCCTGCAGCAGCGGCACTCGCTGCATGTACGGGTGCTGAATCTGGACGAATTCTCCCCGCGCCGGTCGTGAACACCACCGCCCGAGCCCTGACGTCGCGAGGCGGGGTGCCGGGTCGGTTCACAGCCAGCCGCGCTCCCGGGCATTGTGAACGGCCTCGACCCGGTTGCGGGCGCCGACCTTCTGGATCGCCGCGGACAGGTAGTTGCGTACCGTGCCCTCCGACAGGAACACCTCGCCGGCGATGTCGGCCACGGTCGAGCCGTCCGCGGACGCGGCGAGGACCTCCCGCTCCCGGGTGGACAGCGGATTCGGCCCCTCGGTGAGCGCCGTCGCGGCCAGCCCCGCGTCGATGACGCGCTCCCCCGCCAGCGCCCGGCGGATCGCCGCCGCGAGGTCGGCGGCCGGCCCGTCCTTGACCAGGAACCCCGCGGCACCGGCCTGCATCGCCCGCCGCAGAAACCCCGGCCGGCCGAAGGTCGTCAGGATCAGCACCACGCAGTCGGGTAGCTCACAGTGCAGCCGCGCCGCGGCGTCGAGGCCGTCCAGGCCCGGCATCTCGATGTCGAGCAGCGCGACGTCGGGGCGGTGCTCGATCGCGGCCCGCACCGCGTCGTCGCCGTCACCCACCTCGGCCACCACCTGCAGATCGTCCTCGAGCTCGAGCAGTGCCGCGATCGCACCACGCACCATCGCCTGATCCTCGGCGAGCAGCACCCGGATCATCGCCGGCGCCCGGCGCCACGGGCCACGCCGGTCCCGGCACCGGCGCCCGTCACCGGCCGGTCGGCCGCCGGCCGGCGGGCATCGGGCCCGGGGTATGACGTATCCACCTGGACCACGGAGACCGCCGTCGCACCCTAAGCAGGCGACACATG
>JBPCOR010000373.1:0-10167 GCA_051000035.1 Mycobacteriales bacterium
TAGGTTTGGGGGTTTTTGTGGGGGGTGGGGGGGGGGGAAAAGAGAGGGGTGGGGCCGGGCGAGCCGCCCCCCCGGGGAGCGTCCCGCCGGCGGCACGCGGACCCGACTCCGGGCGAGCCGGCGAGTCGCCGGTGCACCCCCGGCCCCGCCGGCCCGGCGACCCGGCATTCGACGAGCCCTTGTCGGTTCCACTGGCACCGGCGGTCTCGCGGCACCGACTGCTGACCGAACCACGGCGCCCGCGGTCGGTCCGCGAGTCGCCGCACGCCGCCTGGCTGGTCGTCGCGACGGTCTGCATCGGCGCCTTCATGGGCCAGCTCGACTCGAGCATCGTCACACTTGCATTCCCGACCCTGCGACACGATTTCGGAGCTTCGCTCGGCGCCGTGCAGTGGGTCGGTCAGGCCTATCTGCTGGTGCTCATCGGCCTGCTCAGCGCCGTCGGGCGCTACGCCGACATGATCGGCCGCAAACTCCTCTACACCTACGGCTTCGGCGTCTTCGTGGTCGGCTCGGCGTTGTGCGCCGTCGCGCCGAATCTGCCGGCCCTGATAGGTTTCCGCGCTCTGCAGGGCTTTGGCGCGGCGATGCTGCAGGCCAACAGCGTCGCGATAATCGCGAGCGCGATGCCGCGGCGGATCCTCGGCCGGGCGATCGGCGTACAGGCGGCCTGCCAGGCGCTCGGTCTCGCGCTCGGGCCCGCCGTCGGCGGCCTGCTGATCGGCGCCGGTGGGTGGCGGCTGATCTTCTGGGTCAACGTGCCCGCCGGGATCGTCGGCGCCACCCTCGGCTGGTACCTCATCCCGCGCAGCCGCCACCTCTTAGGGCGGGCGCCGTTCGACTGGCCGGGCCTCGCCCTCTTCCTGCCGGCGGTCTGCGCGTTGCTGCTCGCGGTGTCCTCGGCGTCGCGGGCGGGCTCCGCGGCGGCGTATGTCGTCGGGCTGGGTGTGGCAACCGTGGTGCTCGGGGCCGCATTCGTGGTGCGCGAACGCCGGGCGGCGACGCCGATGCTGGATCTGAAGCTGTTTCGCCGCCTACCCTTCACGGCCGGCATCACCAGCGGGCTGCTGTCCTACCTGGTGCTCTTCGGCGTACTCACCGTCGTGCCGTTCTACCTCGAGGACGGCCGAGGACTGTCGACCCGGACCGCCGGGCTGCTGATCATGGTGCTGCCGCTCGCGCTCGGGCTGACCTCGCCGGTCGCCGGCCGACTATCGGACCGCTTCGGCCCCCGGATGCCCACGGTCGCGGGCATGGCGGTCGTGGCCGCAGCGTTGCTGGCGCTGGCGCTGGCCCCGCACGACACGGCCGTGTTCCTGGCGCTGCTCGCCCTGCTCGGTATCGGCATCGGCGCCTTCACCCCGCCGAACAACACGGCGATCATGGCGTCGGTGCCACACACCCAGGCCGGGATGGCGAGCGGCGTGCTCAACATGACGCGTGGCCTCGGGACATCGCTCGGGCTCGCGATCGCCGGCCTGATCTACACCGTCGCGGCCGGATCCGGGGCCGTCGGGGCGGCCTCCGGACACGGGTTCGACGTGGTCGCGGCGAGCCTGGCCGGTTGCGCCCTGGTCGCCGCGGCCGTCGCCGCGGCGCGCGGCAAGCCCCGCCGGTCCTGACGCCGGAGCGGCGCACCGGTCATCGGGCCAGGTATCCGCCGTCGACGAGCAGGTCGGCGCCGGTGATCATCCGGGCACCCGCCGAGGTCAGGAACAGCACCGCCGCGGCGACCTCCGCCGGCTCGGCGAACCGGCCGGTCGGGATCCGCGCCCGCATCGCATCGCCCTGCGGTCCATCCCAGGCCTTCCGGCCGAGCTCGGTCAGAACGACGGTGGGCGAGACGGTGTTGACGGTGATGGCACGCCCGGCCCACTCACCCGCGAGCACCTTCGTCAGCCCCACGACGCCGCATTTCGACGCGGCATAGGCCGCATGATCGGCGAGGCCGACGTGCGCGGACAGCGAGGCGATATTCACGATCGTGCCCCGGCCGGCCGCCAGCATGTGGCGCCCGACGGCCTGGCACATCAGAAACGTGCCGGTGAGGTTTACCCGCAGGACGCGCTCCCAGGCCTCCTCGGACAGGTCCTCCGCCGGCGCAAGCTCCGTCGTACCGGCGCTGTTGACCAGGATGTCGATGCGACCGTAGGAGGCCACCACCCGCTCGACGGCGTCCCGCACCGAGCCGGCGTCCCCGACATCGCAGCGGACCGACAGACTCGCCGCACCCCCGAGGTCCGTGCCGGGCTCGACTCGTCGACTTGCCACCGCGACGCGGGCGCCGGCTGCCGCCAGCTCCTCGACGACCGCGGCGCCGATCCCCGACGCGCCGCCGGTTACCAGGGCGACCGAGCCGGCCAGATCACCAGGGCCGGCCGGCGCAGATCGCGGGTGTTCGGGATCAGCCATCCCGCCATGGTGCCGTAGCCGCGGGGCAGCGATCCGACGGTCTCCGGTCATCGGATAATCTCCCGGCCCGGTCCGGGCTCAGGTCACCTGCTGCGGCGGCCGCGATCCGCCGGTCTGCCGATCGGTGGGCACCGAACCCGTCGGTCGGGATGTCGCGAACGTCAACCGGAAGTGCCCGCCGACGTCGCTTCGCAGGCACATCAGATCGCCGCGATGGGCCCGGCAGATCGCCCGCCCGATCGGCAACCCGAGGCCGCTGCCCGCGCCGGTCCGGGCCGCGTCACCGCGCACGAACCGGTCGAAGATCCGGTCCCGATCCGCCTCGGAGACGCCCATTCCGCTGTCCCTGACGTCGATCGCCACCCGGTCGGCATCGGCGGTCACGCCGAGGCAGATCCGGCCGCCCGGCGGCGTGGACGCCGCCGCGTTGTCCACCACGTTGAGAAGGGCCCGGCGTAGCTCGTCGCCGTGCGGTGACCAGACCGTCACCGCCTGCGCGGGGACCGTGATCTCGGCAGTCAGGTCGAGCTGCCGCAACCGCAGTCCCGCCGCCGCGTCCTGCACCAGCGCGCGTACGTCGACCGGTCGCGCGACGTCGCTGCCCGGCACCTCCGCCGTCGAGTCCAGCCGGGTCATCAGCAGCAGATCGTCGACCAGCCGGGCCGATCGGCGTGCCTCCCGGACCAGATCGACCAGCCGCCGCTCGCGCTCGGCGCGCCCGGGGTCGGCCCGCAACAACCGCTCGGCGCTGGCGATCATGCCAGCGATCGGCGTACGCAGATCGTGCGAGGCGTCGGCCAGGAAGCGGCGCATCCGCGTCTCGGCCTGCTGGGCCGCGCGCTCGGCGGCCTCCAGCGCATCGAGCATGTCGTCGAACGCCGCCGCGGTCGCGCCGATGTCGGTGCTCGCGTCGGTCGGCCGGAGCCGGCCGCCGCGGGCTCCGTCGCGGATCCACCGGGCCAGCCGGGTCATCCGGTCCAGGGGTGCGAGCGCGATGCCGACGACCCGCACCAGCACCAGGCCGGCGACCAGTAGCGTCCCCGCGCCCGCAGCGAGCTCGATCCGGCGGAGCAGGCTCAGGGTCCGCCCGACATCAGCCTGATTCGTCTGCAGCACAAGGGTTCCGCCGTCGACGGACACGGTGGTGGACAGCAGGTCTCCCGAGGTGGTGACCGCCGCGGGCCCACCCGGTGCTGCGGGCGGATGCCGCCCGCCGGGCCGCCCTCCCGGCGGTCCCGCCTGGTCCGGCCGCTCGCGGCCGCGGATGACCTGACCACCGGCTCGCAGGCTGCTGGTGATTCCCTGCCCGGCGAGCCGGTCGGCGAGCCGTTGCCCGGTCACGCCTTCCTGGTCGAGGATCTGCGCGTATTGGGCCCGGTCGGTGAGCCGCTGCCGCACGTCGGTCCGCAATCGATCGCCGAGCAGGTAGTTGACCAGCAGCCCCAGCCCGGTCAGCACGACCAGCAGGACAGCGAGGACGGCGAGGACCACCCGGCGCCGCAGCGATCCGGTCCGAACCGGGCGCTCCGAAGGCCCGAACGCGGGACCGGTCGCGCCGGCCGGCCGTCCATTCATCGGCTGGCGGCGCCCGATGATGCCGAGGCCGAATCGCCGATGCGGTAGCCGATTCCGCGCACGGTGTGGATCAATCGCGGCCCGGCCGACTCCAGCTTGCGGCGCAGGCTGGAGACATGTGCCTCGACCAGATTGGGGTCGTACGCGTCGTACCCCCAGACCTGGGTGAGGATCTGCGTCTTGGACAGCACCCGGCCGCGGTTGCGGGCCAGGTAGGTGAGCAGCCGCAGCTCCGTCGCCGTCACCGGCACCGGCGTGCCGGCCCGGTTGACCTCGCCGGCGTCCTCGTCGACCACGAGATCCGCGACCTGCACCGACGACGAGCGCATCCTGCCGGTGCGCCGCAGCACGGCCCGGATGCGGGCGATGAGCTCGGCGACGACGAAGGGTTTCAGCACGTAGTCATCCGCGCCGACGGCGAAGCCGGCGAGCCGGTCGTCGACCGCCTCCCGGGCGGTCAGAAAGATGATCGCGGCCTGCGACGTGGAGCGCAGCAGGCCGGCGAGCTCGATGCCCGAACGGCCCGGCAGCATGATGTCCAGGACGACGGCATCGGGACGGAACGCCGCGAGAGTGTCGCCGAAGCCCCGCCCGTCGGTCACCCCGTGGCCGACCAGCCCGGCCTCGCGCAGCGCCGCCACCACCGCGTCGCGCAGGACCGGCTCGTCCTCGATGACGAGCACCCGCGCCGCGTCGACATCCACAGACCCGAGTGTGCCGCTCGTTGCTGAAGACTTGCTGAAGCATCGCGGGCGCAGCGGTGTCGTTCAGCGCTGCTTCAGCGGGCGTGCGCACCGTCGGAAGCAGCCGGCCGGGAGCCACCCGGCCGGCGTTGCGACAGGAGGGCAGCAATGACGTCAGGATCGGTATGGCCGGGCCGCTCGCGGGTGATCGTGCTCAGCGGCGTGGCGGGTGCACTGCTCGTCACCGGCGGCGCGGCGGCGTACGCCTCGGGTGGTGCCGGCGGCGGGACGCCGTCGACCGGCCCGACGCAGTCCGCGTCCAGCGGCGCGAGCAGCTCCGGCGGGTCGGCGGCCCAGCCACCGGCGGCGCCGGTGCGCCGCCCGCACCTGGACGGCACGGTGACGTCCGCGAGCGGTACGACGATCACGATCGAGGACCGGGACGGCTTCACCCGCACCATCCATACGTCGGGTTCGACGACGTACTCCGGTGGCCTGTCCGCGAGCCCGGCAGCGGGCACCCGCCTGCACGCCGAGGGCACCGTCGACGCCGACGGCACGACGCTGGACGCCACCTCGTTCGGGAGGATGCCGACGCCGCCCGCGGGCGGTCCGAGCAGGCACCGTCCTGGCGGTCCTGGCGGTCCGGGCCGGCACCGTCACGTAGGTCCGGGTGGTCCGGGCGGACCCGGTGGACCGGATGGCAAAGGTGGACCGGATGGCAAAGGTGGACCGGCCGGGCCCGCCGGGCGGGGCGGCCCGGGTGGCCCGGGTGGCCCGACGGCAATGTCGGGCGACGCGCCCACGCCGCCGGCGAGCACGCCGGCGACACCGAGATCAGGGAGCTCGAAGGCACCGTCTCCCCGGCACACCTGAGGCCGGATCAACCTTCGTGGCCGGGTTCCCCACCGGCCGCGAAGGCCCGTCTCCCGGCGGTCACGGTCAATGCCGGCGGTGATCCTGCCGGGTGAGGTAGGGCCCGCGGCGCGAGCGCCGCGCCCCTGGCGTGAGCTCCAGCAGCCGGACCACCCGCTGCCGGTGCGGCCGCCACGGCGCCAGGAACTCCTCGACGTCATCGTGCTGCAGATCGCGCCCGGCGAGCGCCCAGCCGACCAGCGACGGCAGGTGGTAGTCGCCGAGGGACACCGAGTCGGCGTCGCCGAACGCGCGTGACCCGACCTCCGCCGCGGTCCACACTCCGATTCCCGGGATCGACCGCAGCCGCTGATATGCCTGCTGCAGCGGAAGATCGCTGCACTCCTCGAGCCGCCCCGCCACTGCCAGCGCGGCTCGCGCAGTACGCGCCCGACCCGGGTCGACGCCGGCGCGGTGCCAGTCCCAGGAGGGAATGGACCGCCAACGCTGCGGGGTCGGCAGCACCATCATGCCGGCGGGCACCGGCCCGGCTGCCGGCTCGCCGTAGCGGGTGACCAGCCACCGCCATGCGCGCATCGCGTCCAGGCCGATCACGCGCTGCTCGAGGATCGCCGGGATCAGTGCCTCGATCACCCGGCCGGTGCGGGGAATCCGCAGTCCGGCGAGCCGGCGGTGCGCCTGTGCCAGCAGCGGATGGCGCGGCCGGAACGTCGACGGGTCGTCACCGCCGCCGAGCAGAGCGGGCACCGATGCGATGAGCTCCGCCGCCCCGCCGCCCCACGCGCGGACCTCGACCTCCCGATGTCCACAGTGGACGATGCGGTAGCTGACCGGCCCGGTCGCGGTCCGGCCGGTCCGCCAGAGCACGTCACCGACAACGCGATGGCACGGGTCGCCCCGGCCGCGGCCCAGCGCCGACAGCGTCAGCACGGCGTCGATCGGTGCGGCCGGCCGCCACACCGTGCGTACCCCGGGATCGGCGTCGGGTGACTGCAGAGCCACAGCTCACCGTCCCGTCCGTCGATGCCACCGCTGCCATGCTCGCAGTCCCCGGCGCTGCGGGCCATCCTGGCCGTGCTGTCATTACCGCCGTGGCCGCAATACTGCTCGCGCTGGGCTGCGCCGGCATGTACGGCGCGGCCGACTTCTTCGCCGGGCTGGCGTCCCGCCGAGCCTCCTATGTGTGGGTTGCGCTGGTCGTGCAGGCTACGGCGGCGGTCATCCTGGCCGTCGCTGCGCCGTTCGCGGGTGGACAGCTGTCGGTCGCCGCTGCCCTGTGGGGTGCGTTCAGCGGAATCGGCTGCGGCGCCGGCAGCGTCGCGCTCTACCGGGGATTCGCCCGCGGCCAGATGGCGGTCGCCGGCCCGATCTCCGCGGTCGGGGCAGCCGTCATCCCGGTTCTTGCTGGGCTGGTGCTCGGCGAGCGGCCGTCGGCGCTGACCCTCGCCGGCGTCCTGCTCGTCTTCCCGGCCGTGTGGCTGATCGCTCGGGCGGGGCCGGAGCCGGGCGAGCGCCGCCGGGGCGCCGCGGCGGGAGCTGGCGACGGGGTCCTGGCCGGCGCCGGTTTCGGCATGCTCTTCCTCGGCCTCGGCCAGGCGCCCGACGACAGCGGCCTGTGGGCGACCGCGGCGACCCTGGTGGCGTCGCTGCTGGTCGTCGCCGCGATGAGTGCGATGTCGCTGCGCAACGCCCGCCAGGGCCCGCGAGATGTTGCCGCGACCCATCAGCGGCCGGTCGCCGCCGCGACACATCGCCTTCCGGTCGGCGCCGGGCGGATCCAGGCGCTGCTGGCCGGGATCGCCTGCGCGGTGGCGCCGGTGCTCTACGCGTTCGCCGCGCGGCGCGGGCTGCTGATCGTGGTGGCCGTGCTCGCGGCCCTGTATCCGGGCGTGACCGTGCTGCTCGCGCGGTTATTGCTGCGGGAGATGTCCAGCCGAAGCCAGCTGGCCGGTCTCGCACTCGCGGCCGCCGGCGTCGTCGCGATCACGGCCGGTTGACGCCGGTCACCACTACCGGCAGATCGGCGGTGGACAGCGTCATACGGCGCAGAGCGCATCGGATCCGGCCCGGGCCGTCGATGGTGGCGTCGACGGCGAGGTCGAGCTCGGCGACGGTCCGGTCACGCTGGTCGATCGCGATGACGGCGGCCTGCGGCCCGCTGCAGCGCAGCACCCGCCCGAGCCGTATCCCACTGCTGTGCAGCCGAATGAGCCGTACCTCATCGGTCCTGTCCAGTCCTGCCGGCGCCGGCGCCCGCGCCGTGCCCGCGAGCCACCGGACCACCTCCCGGGCTCGCGCGAGCAACTCGGCGGCCGGCGTCGAGACGGCGGCGACCGTCAGGGACTGCACCATCGGCGGCACGGTCGGCGTCATCGTGATGCCGACATCGAGCCGACCCGCGGCACCGGTGAGCGACCACTGCACGGCCGCCCCGCTGCCACTCCGGACGCTGCCGGGCACCTCCTCGCCGACCGGGCCGACCGTGCCGACCGCCTCCTCGATCACGGTGCGGCGGGCTTCCCAGCTCGCGTCCATCTCCAGGTTCGCGGCGAGCAGCTGCGGCGCCGCCGCACTCGCATCGAAGGAGCGCAGCAGCCCCGTCAGCGTGGCCTTGGCGTCAAGCGTCTCCGGCCAGGGCGTGATGACCTGCGGCCGCATGTCACGAAGCAGCAGGTCCATGACCTCCGACGCCGGCCCGCCCGCTCCGGCGTACGTCGCGTTCATGAGCGTGATCACGCCCAGGCCGGACGCCTGGTGCCAGGCGACGTGGGAGCTGAAGCCCGGGTATCCGCCGCTGTGCCGGACGATCCGGCCGAACCGCAGGTCATCCTGGACCTCCAGGCCGTAGCCGTACCCGCGCGCGATCACGGCCGGGACCGGAAGGGGCGATCCCCCGAGCACGCTCGTGGAGATGGCGCGGTGCGCCTGGTGCATGTCCCGCCGGGATGCGGCCGGGAGCACGGTCTCGTCGGCACCGTCCGTCCACGCGTCGGTGTGAAAGCGGATCCACCGGGCCAGCTCGGCCACCGAGCTCACCAGCCCGCCGATCGCGGAGAACGCGCCCGGTCCGCTCATCGGCAGCGCCGTCCAGCACTCGCCGTCGCGGCGGTACCCGATCGCGTCGGCGGCTCCGAGCGCGGTTGCGTCATACGTCGAGCCATTCATTCCCAGCGGCCGCAGAATCTCGTCGGTGACGACTTGCCGATACTCCTTGCCCGCGACGTTGGAAACGACGCGGCCCAGGATTGCGTAACCCAGATTGGAGTATTCATACGCGATCCCGGCCGGCCGGCTGGCGCACACGCCGGCATTCAGCAGGTCGGTGAAATCGGCTGCTGCCATCGACTCCTGCCGATCGGCCCACGGGTCGTCGCCGGCGAAACCGGCCGACATGGTGAGCAGCTGCCGCAGGGTGATCGGCGGCCCGGCCGGCCGCGGTGGCGTCGTCCACTCCGGCACGTGCGTGGTGACCGGATCGTCGAGCCGCAGCAACCCGCGATCGCGCAGCAGCACGACGGCCGCGGCGGTGAAACTCTTGGTCACCGACGCGATCCGGAACCGCGTGTCCGGCCCGGGTGCTGCGCCACCAAGCCGGGCAACGCCGCATCCGCCGGAATGCGCCAGCCCGCCGCGGGTGACGATCCCCCAGGCGGCGCCGGGAGCGAGCACCCGCGCGCGCTGCCGCATCAGGGCGTCGACCTCCTCCGGAGCGACGGCGAGAGCACCGTCCACTGTGGACTCCCCGCTCGCTCCAACTGCCCGGATCACCGCACCATCGCGACCGCGCAATCCAGCGCCTGCTCGATGTCGGCGACGATGTCGGCGGTCTCCTCCAGTCCGACCGCGATACGCACCGTGCCGGCACCGATGCCGGCCTGCCGCAACTCCGCCGGCGTGGCGTTGCGGTGGCTGGTCGTCGCGGGGTGCAGCACCAGCGTTTCGGGTCCGCCGAGACTGCCGGAGAGCACCGCGACCCGGACGGCACGCTGGAACCGGTCGGCGGCCGCCATCCCGCCGTCCACGTCGATGCCGAGGACGCCGCCCGGCGGTGACGCTATCCGCGCCGCGATCTCGTGGTCGGGATGCCCCGGCAGGCCCGGCCAGTGCACCGTGGACACCCCCGGGTGCGCCGCCGCCATCCGCGCGATCGCGTCCGCGCTCGCCGCCGCGTGCCGGATCCGCAGCGGCAGGGTCTTGATGCCGCGCAGCGTCAGCCAGCAGGCGAACGGGTCGGCGACCGCGCCCTCCGTCGCCTGCCAGTCCGCACATCGCCTCCCCACCTCCGCGTCGGCGAACACGGCCGCGCCGGCGATCAGGTCGCTGTGTCCGCCGATGTACTTGGTCAGGGAGTGCACGACGATGTCGGCGCCGTGCTCGATCGGGCGGCACAGCACCGGCGAGGCGAAGGTGTTGTCGACCACCAGCAACGTGCCCGCGTCGTGTGCCTCGGTCGCGGCGCGCGGCAGGTCGGTGACCCGCACGAGCGGGTTGGAGAGCGTCTCGACGTATACCAGCCGGGTCGCGGGGCCGGCCGCGGCGCTGATCGCACCGGGCCGGCCGGTGTCGACGGTGCTGACCTCGATGCCGAAGCGGTCCGCCAACTGCGCCAGCAACCCAGACG
>JBPCOR010000377.1:0-4590 GCA_051000035.1 Mycobacteriales bacterium
ATCTCAGACTTCGAGCGATCGATCCGCGGTTCCGCCGAGCGCCGCCGCCGCCGCGGCACAGCTGGTGGGCACGGCGCTGCTTGCCCGCCTGCTCGCCGGGCGGGAGGACGCCGGGTCGGTGACCCACGTCGAGCAGGTGCCGGCCCGGGCCGGCCGGACCACCGATTGGCCGGCCTGGACACCGCCACTGCTCATCGCCCGGCTCGCCGCTCGCGGGATCGCCGCGCCGTGGACCCATCAGCGCCAGACGGCGGAGCTGGCCCGTGCGGGGCGGTCGGTTGTCGTTGCCACCGGCACCGCGTCGGGCAAGTCGCTCGCCTACCAGCTGCCGGCGCTTTCGGCCCTCCTCGAGGACGAGCGGGCAACCGCGCTCTATCTCGCCCCCACGAAGGCGCTCGCGGCCGACCAGCTCCGCGCGGTGCGGGCCCTCGCTCTGACCTCGGTCCGGGCGGCGACGTACGACGGGGACACGCCGCGCGAGGAGCGCGAGTGGGTCCGGGCGCACGCACGGCTGGTGCTGACGAATCCGGACATGCTGCACGCGGGCATCCTGCCGTCGCATCCGCGGTGGTCCGCCACGCTGCGGCGGCTGCGGTACGTCGTCGTGGACGAGTGCCACACCTATCGCGGCGTGTTCGGATCGCACGTCGCGCACGTGCTGCGGCGGCTGCGGCGGATCTGCGCCCGCTACGGCGCCGAGCCGGTCTTCGTACTGGCGTCGGCGACATCCGCCGATCCGGCCTCCTCGGCGTCCCGGCTCGTCGGCCTGCCGGTTCGGGCCGTGCTCGACGACGGGTCGCCGCACAGCGCCACGACGTTCGCGCTCTGGGAACCGCCGCTGACCTCGTTCGCCGGGGAGAACGGCGCGCCGGTACGCCGCGCGGCGACCACCGAGGCTGCGGACCTGCTCGCCGACCTGGTCGCCTGCAAAGCCCGGTCGCTGACCTTCGTCCGGTCCCGCCGAGGGGCGGAGGTCGTCGCGCTCGCCGCCCGGCGCGCACTGCTTGAGGTGGCGCCGGCGTTGGCCGGCCGGGTCGCGGCGTACCGGGCCGGCTACCTCGCCGAAGACCGGCGGGCCCTCGAGCACGCGCTGCTGGACGGGTCGTTGCTCGGCGTCGCCGCGACGAACGCGCTCGAGCTCGGCGTGGACATCAGCGGTCTGGATGCCGTGGTGCTCGTCGGATACCCGGGCACGATCGCGTCGGTATGGCAGCAGGCCGGACGGGCCGGGCGATCCGGGCAGGACGCGCTGGCGATCTTCGTCGCACGGGACGACCCGCTGGACACCTATCTCGTTCATCACCCGGGAGCGATCTTCGGCAGGCCGGTCGAGGCGACGGTGCTCGATCCCGACAACGAGCACGTGCTCGGCCCACAACTGACCTGTGCCGCGGCCGAACTGCCGCTGACCGACGCCGACGCGCAGCTCTTCGGAGCGGGAAGCCGCGCGGTCCTCGCCGATCTCGTCCGCCGCGGCGTGCTGCGGCACCGGCCGAGTGGGTGGTACTGGACGTCGCGAGACCGTCCCCGAGTGGACATCCGTGGCACGGGCGGCGATCCGGTGGGGGTCGTCGAGCGGGACACCGGCCGGCTGCTCGGAACCGTGGACGCGGGCGCGGCGCACAGCGCCGTGCACGACGGCGCTGTCTATCTCCACCAGGGCGCGTCCTACGTCGTCGACCGGCTGGACCTGCTGGACAACGCGGCGATCGTGCACGCCGAGGAGCCGGACTGGACCACCCAGTCCCGCGACGTGACCGACCTACGGATCGTGCGGACACAGCGCCGTCAGCGGCTTGGGGCGATCGAGCTGTGCTACGGCACCGTCGACGTCACCAGCCAGGTGGTCTCCTATCTACGGCGGCGCCCGGGAACTGGCGAGGTGATCGACGAGACGCCGCTGGATCTGCCCGTGCGCGAACTTGGCACCCGTGCAGTCTGGTACTCCCTGCCCGCAGACATTCTGGAACAGGCCGGCATCTCGAGGGCCGACGTACCCGGTGCCACGCACGCGGCCGAGCACGCGGCGATCGGTCTGCTCCCGTTGGTTGCGACCTGCGACCGCTGGGACATCGGCGGCGTGTCGACCGCATGGCATCCGGACACCGAACGGCCGACGGTCTTCGTCTACGACGGCCATCCCGGCGGAGCCGGCTTTGCCGCGCGCGGCTATGACGCGATGCGGACCTGGCTCGCCGCTACCCGGACGGCGATCACCTCGTGCGAGTGCGACCGCGGGTGCCCGTCCTGCCTTCAGTCGCCCAAGTGCGGCAACGGCAACGAGCCGCTGGACAAGGCCGGCCCCGTCCGGCTGCTCGGTGTCGTCGTCGATGCAATGGACGCGGGCGGCGGTGCAATGGACGCGGGCGGCGGTGCAATGGACGCGGGCGGCGGTGCAATGGACGCGGGCGCCGTAGTCGACGCAGTGGACGCGGGCGGCGGTGCAACGGACGCCGGCGAGGGCGCCGGCGCCGGCATCGACGCGATCGACGGCCGGACGGCCAGCTGAGGGGCCGCAGAAAGCGGCGCCCGGGCACGCACCGCAGACAGCGCTGATGACGGATCCAGCCCGGGGCTGGGATGCTGTGACGCATACGCTCGCGTATCCGCGCCGGCAGAGGCCGGCTCGGCGGCGTCGACATCGGGGTCCTCGCCCGGAACACAGCGGAGGTAGTGAATGGTCGTCCTCGGCCTGATCCTTGTGATCGTTGCGATTGTGCTGATCGTCGCGGCCCTGACCAGCAGCACGCAGTCGGTCGTCATACACCTGTGGGGCCTGAACATTTCGAACCTGTCGGTCCGCGTGGTGTTCGTCGCCGGGCTGGTGACGACGGTGATCGCCGTTGTTGGGCTGGTCCTGCTCTCGGCCGGCATGCGCCGAAACCGCCGGGTACGCAAGGAGAACAGGCGGCTGGCAAAGGAGAATCGCCGGCTTGGTGAGTCGCCGTCCAGGACCGATGACGGCGGCCCGATGCGCGCCGGTGGGTCGTCGGTCGACAATCTGCCTCCCACCTCGGAAACCCGCGACTAACCAGCGGCGAAGGCCGGAACGGCAGCGCCCGCTCTGACGCGACCGAGCCAGGCGCCCGCTGTGATGCGATCGAGTCATCCGCCGGACCCGCCCTGGCTCGACCGGTCGCGTCCCAGCCGGGAAGCCCGGCGACACCCGGCAGCGCCACCCGTGCGCTAACCGTCGCGACGTCCCCGTCCAGCTGGCACGTCGCGAGCCGCGCGTGGTTGGCGGCCGCAATCTGCGCGGCCAACCGGCAGGCGCCTGGCGAGCCCTGCACGGCACGGGACGCGGCGGCAAGCGCCGCAAAGTCGGCTGCGGCCTGGGCCCGATGGCGAGCGACGACCGCAGCCCCGCGCAGCGCCGCCCCCGCGGCCATCAAGACGATCGTCAGACCCACAGCCAGCACCCACACCGAGCCGCTTCCATCGTCACCGCGGCGGCGCCGGCTGTGGTGGCCACGACGCCCGATCAGGGCGGATCACCCGGCTCCCGGACCGCGACTGCGGTCGCCGCGACGTGAAACCCGGGCAGGAGGCCGCCGACCGGATGGACCGTCGCGGCGACAGTGACGCTGATGCGCTCGCCCCGGCCAGACGAGGTGATCGACGCATCCCGCGGACCGACCTGGCGTACGAGTGACGCTGCGACGCTCGCCGGCTCGCCCCGTGCCTGCGCCCTGGCGGCCTCGCGGGCGGCGTCGACGCATCGCAGCTGTCCGGTGATGACGGCGACCGCGGTGAGCGCGGCGCCGAGAAGCACCAGCAGCGCGGGCAGCGCGGCTGCGATCTCCGCCGTGACCATACCGGCGTCACGGGGCGCTCGGCGCCGCTCGCCGACACGGAAACCAACGCCAGCACGGATACCGACACCCCCACGCGCACCCACGGTCACATCTGAACGGACAACGCCGAGTGGATGATCTTGGCGAGCGCGCTCATCACGGCTGGACTCGTTACAACCTTGTAGAGCACGACGGCGAACGCGACCGCAGCCACCGTGCCGACCGCGTACTCGGCCGTGCTCATCCCAAGCTCGGCGCGACGACCGCGCAACATGCGAATCCGCGTTCGAACCACATTCCACAGCGCCCGCAGCATCGACATCATCTGGGAGATCACCTGGAGCCTCCTCCGGCTTCCACGGATCGCCAGGGTGGCGACCACCCGCCCAGCATCGGGTGTCGCAAGCCCCGTGGAAACGCCGAAAATCCCTATGTGGAGACGATTTAACGCTGTGGACAACGGTCCGGCGGTCTCAGTGACCCGTGCTAGTGCCGCGCCGTGATGGCGGTTGTCGGATTCGCGCGTCGTCCGATGCGACCGGGCACGCCGACGCGACAACCGCCGCCTGGCCCCGATCGATCGATTGTCGGCACGGTCGCCCCGACCGCCGGCACGACAAACGACGATCCCCCGGCCGTTACCAGACCTGCACGTCGTTCGCCGCGATCGGCACGGCGCCGTGACTCCACCGCCACACCACGACCGTTCGTCGGCACGGTCGCCCCGACCGCCGGCACGACGAACGACGATCCCGCGGCCGTTACCAGACCTGCACGTCGTTCGCCGCGATCGGCA
>JBPCOR010000395.1:0-3983 GCA_051000035.1 Mycobacteriales bacterium
CGGTTGCAGCAGCACACCCGAGCGCGAGGACCGCACCGCCGGGGCCAGCCCCCGGAAACTCACCGCCAAGTCCTCGGCCCGGCCCGCCGCGATGACCCCGAGCCGGCCGTCGTCTGTCCGCAGACGCTCCACGAGCACGGCCGCGGCCGGCGAGTCGGTGAAGGTCTCGGCATCATCGACGAGTACGGCGACCGGGCCCACGGCTGTCGCGTCGGCGAGCCCATCGGCGTCGGTGGGCCCGAAGACGCCGAGCACGCCGGGGGCGCCGGCCAGGTCCCGCAACGGGGAACGCCGGGGCAGCAGCAGCGCGACGTCCGTGCCGCCGGCCAACAGCCCGGCCGCCATCGTCCGCAACGCCGCGGATCGGCCGCTGCGCGCTGGTCCGGCGACGAGCAAGCCCGGCCCGTCGACGGCGAGATCCACGCCGAGGGTCATCCCGTCGTCGCCGCCGATACCGATCGGTGTCCACAGTGGACCAGCCGTGGGCGGAACCGTCAGAGCGTCGAGTGAGACGGTCCGGGGAAGCGGCCGCAACCGGGCCGGCAGGCGCGCGGGATCAAGGTCGGCCGCGGCCGCGGTGCAGCGACGCGCTATCTCGGTGAGCGCCGCCGTCTGACCCGCCCCGGACGGGTCGCCGTCGAGCAGGGCGACCTGGACCTCGACCGCGCCGTCGGCGAGCACGCCGCGCCCGGCACCCATCGGTGCCGGCAGGTCGGCCGCCCGCAGCCCGGCGAGCGCGTAGTCGCCGGCATCGGCGAGCCGCAGCACGAGCCGGGTCGGCAGGCAGGAGGCGATCCGCCCGGTGAGTGTCGCGCGATCGCCGGCGACGACGACGCGCACGCCGGCCGCCGCTCCCTCGCGGGCGAGTCGCTGGAACGTCTCGATCGGGCGGCCGGCATCGACGCTCTCGTACGCTCCGGCGAAGCCCTCCCAGCCGTCGAGCACCAGCAAGATCCACGGCAGCCGGCGGTGCGCCGGCGTCGCCGCATGTTGCTCGGCGACCGAGGCGAATCCGTCGCACGCGAGCAGTGCCTGCCGGCGGGCGATCTCCTCGGACAGCCGGGCCAGGACGCGATCGCCACGGGCCACGTCGTCGCGGCCGCAGTACGCCGCGCAGTGCGGCAGCCCGGCGGTAGCGAGCAGCGCGCCGCCGGCGCAGTCCAGCAGGTAGAAATGCAACTCGTCGGGCCGGTAGCGGATGGCACCAGCCCCGACGATCGTGCGCAGCGTCGTGGATCGGCCGCTGCGAGCTCCGCCGACGACGAGCAGCGAGCCGCCCGTGGTGATGTCGACGGCGACGCCCGCGCGGCGCTGCTCGTCCGGTCGGTCGGCAAGCGCAAACAGCAGCGCATCTGGTGCCGCGACGGGACCGGCCTCTGCGGACTGCTCGGCGAGGGTGGACAGCGTGACGATCTCCGGCAACGGCGGCAGCCACGGGATGCGGGGTGCGACCGGTGTCGCGGCCCGGACCGCCGCGACGAGTTGCCGCAGGTCGGTGGTCGTCTCACCCGGGTCGCCGGAGCCGGCCCGCTCGCCCCCGGCTGGCGGCCAGCAGAGCCGGGCGACCCGGCTCTCGGTGTCGTCCCGACCGGTGGCCCGCCCGCCGACCCGAGCGGTCTGGAACTGGATCGGCGCGTCGGCTCCGGTGCGGGCGTAGCCGCGGCCGGCTTGGCCCTTGGGGATGCGGGCCGCGTCGGGGGCGTCGATGACGTCGGTGGATTCGGCGGTGTCGGTGACACGCAGGGCGATGCGCAGGTTGGTGTTGGCTCGGATGACGGGGGAGACGACGCCGGAGGGTCGTTGGGTGGCGAGGATGAGGTGGACGCCGAGGGATCGGCCGCGCATGGCGATGCCGACGAGGCCGGTGACGAAGTCGGGGAGTTCTTCGACGAGGGAGGCGAATTCGTCGATGATGAGGATGCAGCGGGGCATCGGGTCGGGGGTGCTGGCGGGGACGGTGGGACCGTCGATGAGGTCGGGGACGGTGGGACCGTCGATGAGGTCGGGGGCGGTGGGACGGTCGATGAGGGCCCAGTAGTCGTCGATGTCTTTGGCGCCGGCGGTGGCCAGGATGTGTTCGCGGCGTTTGAGTTCGGCGTTGAGGCTGGCCAGGGCGCGTTCGGTGAGGTGGCCGTCGAGGTCGGTGACCATGCCGACGGTGTGCGGGAGGGTGGCGCAGTCCTTGAAGGCGGCGCCGCCCTTGTAGTCGATGAGGACGAAGGTCATGGCGTCGGGTCGGTTGGTGACGGCGAGGCTGGCGATGATGGTTTGTAGTAGCTCGGACTTACCGGCTCCGGTCGTCCCGGCCACCAACGCGTGCGGACCATCCTTCGCGAGGTCGATGGTCATCGGTCCGGTGGCCTGCTCGCCGATCGTGAACTCCGTCGTCTTGCCGCCCGCCGCCCAGCCGCGCCGGATGTCCTCCGCTGTCGGTGATTGCAGCTGCAGCAGCGGGAGCAGCCGACTCGACCGCGGCGGGCTGGTCGCGGCGCCATCCGCGCCGTCGGTGAGCGGGGCCAGGGCACGCGCGACGCTGTCGGCGACGCTCGTGCCCACGCAGTCGGCGACGACGTCCTCGATGATGTCCACTACGCCCTCGGCATCGGTCGATCGCAGCCGCACCCGGGTGCCGGTCTCGCCGCCAACGTCGATCGTCGTCCGGCACTCCGCGGGCAGCCGCAACGCCGAGCGTTCGATGCAGACAGCATGGACGCCCACCGACGGTCCGGTACGCAACAGCGCCAGCAGTGCCGGAGTCGGCACCAGCGCGGCGGCGCAGTCCAGCACGACGACCAGCCGTTCGCCGGTCCATGGACCCCGATCACGGGCGATACCCGCCGCTCGGCGCTCGACGGCGGCGGCGAGGTCACCCGCGAGTGCCGCGACCGGTCCCGGTCCGAATGCGGCCGCCGGGGCGCCCGGCCCACCGATGTGCGGTAGCCACCGCGCCCACTCCCACCGCGCCGCCGCGCCCTGCTCCCGAGCATCGCGATCTGCAGGTCGGACGGTCCGTGCAGGCAGCCGAGCTGGCAGACGAGCGAACGCAGCAGCGCATCGACCGGTGGTCGCGGAACGGCGACGCCGACCGTGCCGGCCAGGTCGATGCTGACCGGCACCTGCCGGGCGGTCAGCGCGGCCGCATCCACCGGCCCCTCGACGGCTACGTCGGCCGGCCGGTCACCGGTGCCGATCCGCACCCGTAGGAAGTCCGCATCCGCACGCCGCCGCTCCCACAGCCGGTGCGAGGGGGTCAGCGCCGTTCGCGCGATGGTCGCCGGATCGGGTGCGGCGGCATGCGTACGCCGCCGGGAGGCAGCGAGCGCCTCGGCCAGCGCGGCGGTGGCGTCCGCCAGGTCGCGCCGGTAGGCCGTGGCCTCGTGCCGGCGACCCTTGCGCAGCCCGAGCCGCTCGGAGATGGCGTTGCCGACGAGCATCACCGGCGAGAGCACCGCGAAGGCGAGGTACTGCGGGCTGTGCATGACCACCGCCATCCCGACGCCCATGACCAGCGGCGCGAGTGCGGCGATGACCGGCAGCCGGCCCGCGCTGCGGCGATCCGGCGGGGTCGGGAACCGCACGGTGCTCCGCGGGCCCGCCGGGGTGATCCGGGGTGGTCTGTTGACCACGACGGTGCCGTCGTCACGGGGCCTGCAGGCCGCCTGCCGGCGCTCCGGCGCGCCGATCCGCAGCGTCGATTCGCCGGCCCGGAGGGACGCTCCGGCCGGCAGGTCGGTCAGGCCGGCGCCGAGGGGGCACCCGTCGAGCCGGGTGCCGTTGGTGGAGCCGAGGTCGGCGACCCGCACTGCGTCGGAGCCGATCTCGAGCGCGAGATGGCGCCGGGACAGGTCCGGATCGGCTACGACCACATCGGCGGTGTCGTCGCGTCCGACGACCACCCGGCCGCGGCGCAGCGGGTGGGTCGTACCCGCGTCCGGGCCGCCGACGACGCTCAGCGCGACCAGGGCCGGCGACGAGGGCCCGCG
>JBPCOR010000029.1:0-7508 GCA_051000035.1 Mycobacteriales bacterium
ACTCTAGGGAGGCCGGAGGAGGTCGCCGGTCGCGGCCGTCACGCGGACGGCGCAACGCGTTGCCACCGACCTGGACCTCCGCGACCGTCGGAGCGGCATCGCGGGAACCGGCACGCGACCGATCCAACCCGGGGGCCACACCGTGAGCACCGCCGACGCGATCCGCGCAGCGGAGGCGGCCATGAGCACCGCCGACGCGATCCGTGCAGCGGAGGCGGCCATGAGCACCGCCGACACGATCCGCGCAGCGGAGGCGCCGTGAGCACCGCAGCCGACCACATCGCGGTCGCCGTTCAAAATCTGGTCAAGCGATACCCGAAGGCGCAGGTCGACGCCGTCGACGGTGTCTCCTTCGACGTGGCATCGGGCGAGGTCTTCGGCCTGCTCGGGCCGAACGGCGCGGGCAAGACCACGACCATCGGCGTCCTCACGACCCGGGCGAAGCCGACCTCGGGCACGGCGTACGTCGGCGGCGTCGACGTCATCGCCGACCCGGTGGTGGCGCGTAGCAAGCTCGCGGTCGTACCCCAGCGAAACAACCTCGACCGGTCGATCTCGATCCGGCAGAACCTGCTCTTTCATGCCGCCTACCACGGTGTGCCGGTCCGGGACCGGCGACCACGGGCCGACACGCTGCTGGCGGAGTTCGGCCTGTCCGAGCGGGCCGATGACAAACCGGCGCGATTCTCCGGCGGCCAGGAGCAGCGGGTGATGATCGCGCGGGCCCTGACGCACTCCCCCGAGGTGCCCTTCCTGGACGAGCCGTCGACCGGGCTCGACCCGGCGGCTCGGCTCTTCGTCTGGGACCGGGTACGAGACCTGTCGGCGCGCGGCGTGACCGTCGTACTCACCACGCACGACATGGAGGAGGCCACCCAGCTCGCGCACCGGGTCGGGATCATGGATCACGGCAGCCTGCTCGCCCTGGACACCCCGCAGGTGCTGACCCGGTCGCTGCCCGGCCGGTCGACCCTCGACGTGACGCTCGCGGTGGCCGACGGGGGTGCCGGCGCGGACGGCGTGGGCAAGGCGCTCGCCGGCCTCGGCGGGGTCGAGAACGTCGAGTCGGTCCAAGATGCCGGCGCCGCGTCCGGCGTACACCTGCGGCTCTATCTCAGCGGCGAGGCGGCCGCGATGATCGCCCCGGTCGCAGCCGCCGCGGCCGACAACGACGCGGCGCTCGCCGACGTCAAGATCGGCGCCCCGAGCCTGGAGGACGTCTTCATCAGCCTCACCGGCAGGACGCTGCGATGACAACCACGACGGCAACAGTGCCGGGGCTGCCCCGGTCCAGGTCGGGCGCCGGGCGGGCATTCGTCGCGATCCTGCGCCGCGACATCTATGTGACCGGCAAGGAGCTACCGGTCTTCGCAGCGCAGGTCATCCTGCAGCCGCTGTTCATGCTGTTCGTCTTCGGCAAGATCCTGACCAATCTCGGGTACGCCCAGCACGGCTTCGTCGAGCTGCTCTTCCCCGGCGTCGTCGCGTTCACCGCCGTGCTGACCGCGCTGCAGTCGACGTCGTTCCCGCTGGTGCTGGATTTCAGCTTCACCAAGGAGATCGAGGATCGGCTGCTCGCGCCCATCCCGGTGTGGCTGGTGGCCGTGGAGAAGATGATCTTCGCGAGCCTGCGCGCCATCATCGCCGGGATCGTGATGTTTCCGATCGGGGTCGCCGTGCTGGGCTCGATCCCGTGGCGGGTGAGCGGGCTGCCGCTGCTGATCGCGGTCATGGTGCTCGGGTCGCTGATGGGCTCGGCGCTCGGCATGTGCCTGGGCACGCTGGTGCCGCCGGAGCGGATCAACATCCTGTTCGCCGTGATCCTGACGCCGCTGCTCTTCACCGGCTGCACGCAGTACCCATGGCCGTCGCTGTCACACCTGCGGTGGTTCCAGTGGGTCACCGCGGGCAACCCGCTGACCTACGCCAGCGAGGGGATGCGGGCGGCACTGGTGCCATCGGTGCCGCACATCCGGCCGTGGGTGTGCCTGCTCATGCTCGTCGGCTGGCTCGGCGTGTTGAGCATGATCGGCATCCGCGGTTTCCTGCGCCGCGCGATCGGCTGAGCAACCGGGCATTGGCCTGCGGCGCCGTTACGCTCGGCGCATGAACGGCAAGCAGGTGGCGGGCGTCGCGGCCGGCGCTGCCCTCATCGAGGCCGGGCTGATCGCCGGCTTCGGCAACGAGAAGTTCACCCGCTACGCCGTTCAACGCGTGCAGGGTCGGTCCGATCTCACCCGGCGCCTGCTGGCGGCGCTCATCGCGCCGACCTGGGCGGTGCGACCGCACGGCCAGGCCACGGCGTGGACGGCGGCGTTGATCGGCAACGTCCTGCTCGTCGTTCTCGTCGCGTTCTTCGCCTCGCTGCTGGCTCGCGGGAAACACGACGAGCGCGGGTCGGGCGGCATCTTCTTCGGCGTCTGGGGATCGATCATGCTGGCCGCGGCGGCCGCATTCTTCGTCCGCATCCTCATCTCCCCGGCTGTGTATGTCGGCCTCGATTCGGGTTCGAGCGTAAGCGGGCTCTCGACGTCGCACGGCTCGCAACGGATCTCCGAAGCGCTCGGCGTGGCGGTCAACGCGGGCGCCCTGCACGGATTGCTCCTCGGCTGGCTGCCCGCCGTCGCCGCGCTCATCATCAGCCTGTCGGTCCGATCCGCGCAGCCTTACGCAGCCGGCTATTCCGGCTACGGACAGGGGTACGGCACGGCACCGCCGGGGAGCTATGCCGAGCCCCGGCGAGGCGGCTATTCCGAGCCGCACGGGCAGCCGACCCACGGCTCGCCCGGCGAGGCGACCGCGCCGCTGCCGCAGTACCGGCAGGACCGCGACGACGCCTGACCTGAGCGCTGATCGGGCGCTCGGCTTGCGGCGGTCGTGACGATGGAGACCCCGTCCGCCGCGCCCGCCGCTGAGGTCATCGACGCCCATTACGCCGATGGCACGTCGGTTCGCGGCTGACCCGTCCGGCGGCGCCACTCGGTCCTACCTCGCCGAGCCAGCAGCCGGTCGACGGTCAGCGCGGTGCGATCGAGGGTTGCCAGCGCGAGCATCGCCGCAGCGAGGATGAAGACGTTGTAGTGGAACTGTTCGGCGAGCGGCAGCGAGATCGTCATGCAGAGCCCGTACACGCCGAGCAGGGCGGCGGCGGCGAGGGCCGCGGCGCGCAGCCGGACGCCGAGCAGCAGCGCGACGCCGAGGCTGATCTCGGCGACGGTGGCCAGCACGGCTAGCGCTGGGGCCAGATCCCGGGGCAGGAATGCCACCACGGTGTGGGTGTAGTCGACGAAGTGCGAGAAGTCTCCCCAGGACACCCCCCGGGTTCCGGGCGGCCCGAGGATGCCGAGTCGGTCGGCGACGGCGAGCAGGAAGTCGGCGCTCATGACGACCCGGACGACGACCGCGGTCCAGCGCCACCGACGATGCAGCAACGCGAACCCGGCGACGCTCACCCCGATGACCGCGCCGATCACATCCAGCCCCGGCGACCGGTGCAACGCAAGGCCGTTGAGGAGCAGCCAGCCCGCCTGCACGACCAGGGTCAACCACAGCAGCCGGATCGCGTATCGCGTCATGACCCGACCGGCAGGTCGGGGGCGATACCCGCGCCGATCGGCGTGGCTGCGCGTCGGGTCACGGCCCATCGGGCCACGGTGAGGACCGCGAGAACCAGCGCGACCATTCCGATGGTGAGCGGGTCGTTGGGGTGACCGCCGTCGCCTCGGTCCATGACGTGGGAAGCGACGTGCGCCATGGCTCCGGCGGTGTTGCCGGCCAGTGCGACCAGGAGTGCGTCGGAGGCGACCAGTCCCGCGGCCAGACAGCCGCCGAGCCCGATCTGAAACGCGCCGATGTCGTGGATCAGGTGCCGGCTGTACGGCGGGAACGGCGCGATGGTGCGGTAGAACGACGATGGCGCGCTCATAGCCCAACCTCCCGCCGCGAGACTGATCAGCGCCATGACTGTGGTCGCCGATTGGATGATCGGGCTGAGCCTGCGTTTCATCGGTTGCTCCATGAGTCGACAATCCGGTCGTCGAGCTGGAGCGGCCGCCGACCCGAAACGTTCCGACCGGATGAGGATCGCCGGTGAAAGACATCTCACCGGAACCTTCCGCCGCCTCGGGCCCTCCACCAGGACGGATACCTGGACAAGCGCCCCGCCGAACAAGGAGCTGCAGATGGGGCAATCCCCGCACCACGTGGACCCGCAGCGGGTCGCGGCGTTGGTGCATCGGGCTCAGACCGGCGACACCATGGCGCGGGGGGACCTCCTGGAAGTGCTCACCCCGGCCGTACGCCGATGGTGCGGCCCGATCGCGCTCGACGACGGCGCAGACGCCACCCAGGAAACGCTGATCGTGGTGTTGCGCACCCTCAACCAGCTGCGAGACCCGGCCGCACTGTTCGGGTGGGTGCGGACCATCGCGGTCCGGGAGGCGGCCCGGATCGCCAACAAGCGCCGCTGGTCCGCGGAACTGACCGATCTTCCCGCGCCCGGTGACCCGCAGCTGCGAGTCGATGTGCGCGACGCGCTTGGCCGCCTGGCACCCGAACACCGCGCCATCTTGATGCTGCGCGACCTGGACGGCATCAGCGAGCAGCGCGCGGCCGAGCTGCTCGCCGTCCCTGTCGGGACGGTGAAATCGCGGCTCTCCCGGGCCCGACGCAGCTTCCGGAAGGAGTGGCAGGCATGACCGAACCACGCTGGCCGGTCGCCGAGTTCGACCCGGTCCGCCGGCTGCGGGTAATCGCGGCAACGACACCGGGCGCCGCGATCCACGAGCGGGTCCTCGACGCGCCGCTCGCCTACGTGTGGGCGGTAGCCGCCGACCTGGAGGGCGAGCTGCCGCAATGGCTGTTTCCCGACATCCGCTCGGTGCGGCTCACCCCGACGGATACGCAACGATCCATCGCCCACGTCGTAGGACACTCCGGCCTGCGGGCACGCTTCGATGTCGTGCTGCAACCGGGATGGTGCCTCATGCAGAGCAGGTTCCTGATCGGCGGCATGGCCGCCGCTGCGGAGGACGGGGCCACCCGGTTCGCATTCCTCGGCGGCTTCCGCGGACCACTACGACTACTGACCCCGCTCACCCGACCACTCGACGGCCCTGCTGGGCGCCGCGCGCTCGCCCGCTTCACGGCGCGGGTCGACGCACACGGACCCGGCCCGGGGGGCCTGACGCTCCCCGACTGACGCGGGGTGGGCGCCGTCGTACGCCGCAACCGACGGGCTCTTGCGGACCGTCGCCGGTAAGTTGTAGCTTACCGTTCGTGCCCACTTACCGAGTGCCCGCCATCGAGGCGCTGGCGGATCCGACCCGACGGTCGATCTTCGAGCTCCTCGGGGCCGGCGAGCGCTCCGTCGTGGACATCGCTCGAGCGGTTCCGGTCAGCCGGCCGGCCGTATCCCAGCATCTGAAGGTGCTCAAGGACGCCGGCCTGGTGTCGGTGCGTTCCGCTGGCACGCGCCGGATCTATGCCCTCGACCCGACCGGAGTCGGGGCAGCACGCGACTACTTCGAGCAGTTCTGGACCACCGCGCTCGCGTCCTACGCCCGGGCCGCGGGCACAACCGAGGAGGAGCTATGACCGCTCAGACCGACGACAGCACCGTTGTCCATGCCACCGTGGAGGTGGCAGCGCCGCCCGAGCGGGCGTTCGCGGTCTTCACCGGCGGCATCGACCGCTGGTGGACCCGCGCGCATCACGTGCAGAGCGGCGAGCTCAAGGAGATCGGGGTCGATCCGCACGTCGGCGGCCGGATGTGGGAGGAGAACGACGCCGGGCAGGTCTGCACGTGGGGCCGGGTGCTGCGCTGGGACCCACCACGGGAGTTCGCCTTCTCCTGGCTCATCGGCCCCGACTGGGCTGTGCCCGGACCCGATGCCGCCGGCAGCCGCGTCACCGTCACCTTCACCCCAGCCGGCACCCCGGCCGGGTCCGGCACCACGGTCACGCTCGTGCACGACCGACTCGATGCCCACGGACCGGGCTGGGAGTCCGTGCGTGACGGCGTCGGAAGCGACGGTGGCTGGCCGGCGGGGCTGCGCCAGTTCGCCGCCGTCGTCTAGCTCTAGCGGAGGCCGTTCTCAATCGGTTCCATCCGGACCGTCTGGACCCTGCGCCCGCGCCCGCCGGACCGGGGCTTGGCTCAGCTGCGTTGCGTCATCGAGTAGCGCAGCTTGCCCATCATGTTCTCCGCCGCCGCCACGATGCCGGCCTCGGCGAACAGTCCGTCGACCCGCCCGGCGAGGCGCTCGGGGTCCCAGCGTTTCCCGCCGTTCTCGACCGCGGCTACCGACGTGAACGGCCGGTACAGCTCGACAGTGTCGCCCTGCACGCCGAAGACCTTGCCGCTGATGTGTGACGACGCGTCGCTGCACAGGAAGGCCACCATCGGCGCGACGTTGTCCGGGTGCCAGAAGTCGAAGCCGCGACTCTCATCCGCCGGGATGTCGCCGTAGGCACCCTCGGTCATCCGGGTCCGCGCGGCGGGCGCGATCGCGTTGCAGGTCACGCCGTATCTCGCCATCTCCATCGCGACGATGGTGGAGAACGCCGCGATCCCGGCCTTGGCGGCGCCGTAATTGCTCTGCCCGAAGTTGCCGAGCAGGCCCGACGTCGACGCCGTACAGACGATGTGGCCGGCGCGGCCGGCGGCGCGGAAGTAACCGCACGCGGCGTGCGTGCAGGCATAGTGACCGCGCAGGTGGACCCGGATCACCGAGTCCCACTCCTCGGGCGTCATCTTCGCCACGGTGCGGTCGCGAAGGATGCCGGCGTTGTTGACCAGCGCGTCGAGGTGGCCGAACTCCTCGACCGCCCGGCGGATCAGCGCTTGCGCGGCGTCTACATCGGACACGTCACCGGAGTCGAGGACCGCCCGCCCGCCGGCGTCGGTGATCTCCTCGACCACCGCGCGACCGGCGTCGCCGTCCAACTCGTTGACGACGACCGCGGCACCGTGGCGGGCCACCTCGATCGCTTCTCCGCGACCGATTCCGCGGCCGGCTCCGGTGACGATGACGACGCGGCCAGCAAGCAGGCTCATACCGGGCAATCTATCGGCCGACCGGCTCGAGCACTCGGTCGCCGTCGTCCGGTGCCGGCGCGGTGTCGATGCCGCGCAATCGGATCGTGCACCCCGCGGCCGCCGCGAGCATCAGCGCCGCGCCGACGATCGCGACGCCGTTCAAGCCGCTGGTGAACGCGACCCTAGCCGCGGATGAGTTCCGGTTCTGTGTCGAGACGGTCCTCGACGGCATCGCCGCACGCATCGCCGCGCGCAAGGGCCCGCGCACGCGCCGCTGACGAGGCGGTGACGAGGCGACCGACGCTGCCCGGACGGCCGTGACCGGCGCCTGCCAGGATGGCCGCCATGACGCGCCAGGTCGCGCTGCTGCGCGGGATCAACGTCGGCAAGGCCAATCGCATCTCGATGGCCGACCTGCGTTCGCTGGTCGGCTCCCTGGGGTACGCCGATGTCCGCACCCACCTGCAAA
>JBPCOR010000031.1:0-4108 GCA_051000035.1 Mycobacteriales bacterium
GAGCCCATCACCTCACTCGGCCCGCGCCAGTGCATGAGGATCCACGGGACCTGCGCCGACGCGACGACGCCTGCCATCTCCGGGTCCGCGAGCCCACCGCTGACGTCGTTGACCAGCACCGCACCGGCCTCGAGTGCCGCGACGGCGACGGCACTTCGGGTGGTGTCGATCGACACCGGTACGCCGGCCTCGGTCAGGTCCGCGATGACCGGGAGAACCCGGCGGGATTCCTCCGCGGGGTCGACGCGGCCGGCCCCTGGCCGGGTCGACTCGCCGCCGACGTCGACCAGATCGGCGCCGTCGCGCCACATCGATACGCCGTGCGCGACGGCCGCGGCCCGGTCGGCGAAGCGGCCACCGTCGGAGAAGGAGTCCGGCGTCACGTTGAGGACGCCGATGACCACGCAGCGACCGGGTCGAGGCAGGTCCGTCATCGGCACGCCCAGCACAGCTGTCCCATCACCGTCGCCGCGGGTCAGTGCCGCAGGATGAGGCTCATCGCCTCGGCCCGCGTCGCGGGGCTGGACGCGAAGGCCCCGCGGACCGCCGACGTCACCGTGCGCGCGCCGGGCTTACGCACCCCCCGCATCGACATGCACAGGTGTTCGGCCTCGATCACGACGATGACGCCACGCGGGTCGAGGCGGCGTACCATCGCATCGGCGATCTGGGTCGTCAGCCGCTCCTGGATCTGCGGCCGGCGGGCATAGGCGTCGACGAGGCGGCCGAGCTTGGAGATCCCACAGATCTGACCTTCGGTATTCGGTATGTAGCCGACGTGGGCCAGGCCGTGGAACGGCGCCAGGTGGTGCTCGCAGGTCGAGTACATCTCGATGTCCTTGACCAGCACCAATTCCTCGTGACCCTCGTCGAAGACGGTCTCGAGCACGCCGTCCGCATCGCCGTAGAGCCCGGCGAACTGCTCGGCGTAGGCCCGGGCCACCCGCTCCGGTGTGCTCTTGAGACCGTCGCGGTCGGGATCCTCCCCGATCGCCACCAGGAGCTCTCGGACCGCATCCTCCACCCGGGCCGAATCGAACCCGGCCCGCTGCGTGCCGGGCACGCCGAGGTCGGTCACGCGTCGCCCTTCTTCTCCCAGCTGTGGCGGCCGGCCTTGTCATCGGAGCCCGAGCTGGTCGGCGGGTAGGGATAGGGCGTCGGGGTGGGATAGGGCGTCGGCATGTTGCCGTTGGCTCCCGCCTTGCCGGACCCACCCGGTTGGCCGTTCGAGGATGCACTGGCCACCGCGATCGGCGGTTTGTCCGACGGTGTGCGCTTGCCGAAGCCGGCGTAGGAGTTGTGCGGGGGCCGCTTCTTCACCGGCGCGAAGATGCGCTCGATGTCGGCCTTGACGAGGGTTTCCTTCTCCATCAGCTCGGCGACCGTCTGGTCGAGGACCTCGCGGTACTGCACCAGGATCTCCCACGCCTCGTCGTGGGCATTCTCGATGAGCCCGCGGACCTCCCCGTCGATGTTGGCCGCGATCTCATCGGAGTAGTCGCGCTGGTGGCCGTAGTCGCGCCCCATGAACGGCTCGGCGTCACCGGTGCCGTATTTCACCGCACCGAGCTTCGCGCTCATGCCGTACTCGGTGACCATGGCGCGGGCGATCGCGCTGGCCTTCTCGATGTCGTTGCTCGCGCCAGTCGTCGGCTCGTGGAAGATCAGCTCCTCCGCGGCCCGGCCGCCGAGCGCGAAGGCGAGCTGGTCGATCATCTCCGACCGCGCCATCGTGTACTTGTCCTCGGTGGGCAGCGGCAGCGTGTGCCCGCCGGTGCGGCCGCGGGCCAGGATGGTGACCTTGTAGACGGGGTCGGCGTTCGGCAGCGCCCAACCGACCAGGGCGTGGCCGCCCTCGTGGTAGGCGGTGAGGACGCGTTCCTTCTCGCTGATGACCCGGGTCTTGCGTTGCGGGCCAAGGACGACCCGGTCGATCGCCTCCTCGAGCATCGCGCCGGTGATCCGCTGGGCGTTGTTGCGTGCGGTGAGCAGCGCCCCCTCGTTGATGACGTTGGCGAGGTCGGCGCCGGTGAATCCCGGCGTACGCCGGGCGACGTCGTCCAGCACCACGTCGGCGGCCAACGGCTTGCCCTTCGCGTGCACCCGAAGGATCGCCTTGCGGCCGGCGAGGTCGGGACGGTCAACGGCGATCTGCCGGTCGAACCGGCCGGGCCGCAGCAGCGCCGGGTCCAGGATGTCGGGCCGGTTGGTGGCGGCGATCAGGATGACGCCGCCCTTGGTGTCGAAGCCGTCCATCTCCACGAGCAGCTGGTTCAGCGTCTGCTCGCGCTCGTCGTGGCCACCACCGAGCCCGGCGCCGCGGTGCCGGCCGACGGCGTCGATCTCGTCGACGAAGACGATGGCCGGGGCGTTGGACTTGGCCTGCTCGAACAGGTCACGCACCCGGGATGCTCCGACACCGACGAACATCTCGACGAAGTCCGAGCCGGAGATCGAGTAGAACGGCACCCCGGCCTCGCCGGCGACGGCACGGGCGAGCAGGGTCTTGCCGGTCCCCGGCGGGCCGTAGAGCAGCACTCCCTTGGGGATCTTCGCGCCGATGGCCTGGAATTTGGCGGGATTCTCCAGGAATTCCTTGATCTCCTGCAGTTCCTCGATGGCCTCGTCGGCCCCGGCGACGTCGGCGAACGTCGTCTTCGGGGTGTCCTTGCTGACCAGCTTCGCCTTGGACTTGCCGAAGTTCATCACCCGGCTGCCGCCGCCCTGCGTCTGGCTGATGACGAAGAAGAGCAGCAGCGCGATGAGCAGGAACGGCGCGAAGGCGATCAGGATCTGCAGCAGGATGCTCTCGCCGCCGACATGCGTGGTGAACGTCATGCGGCTGGCCTGCGACTTCTTCTGCAGCGTCTGGAATACGTCGCTCGCGGCGTCGGCGGGGTACTGGGTGGTGATCTTGGTGTGGCTGGAGATGTCGGGCTGGGTCAGCGTGATGTCGAGCGACTGGTCCTTGTCGTTCTGGGTGACCGACTTGGCTTTGCCGCTGCTGATGGCGGAGAGGGCGGTCGACGTATCGACCTTGGTGTAGCCGCCACCCCCGCGGATCAGCGGGTTGAGGACGAGCAACACGATGATGGCCACCGGGATCCAGAACCACGGTGACCGCAGAATGCGTCTACGATCTGGCATCTATCCGCGAAACCCCCGGCACCGGAACCCCGGTCGACGGTCTCGTCCCTCCTACCCGCTCCGTCCGCCCGGGACCGGCAAGCGGTCGCCCGGCGGGCTGTCGATGTCTCGAATCCGACGTCGTCCCTTGAGACGTCGTCCCAATTAAGAGAATCCCGGCAGGAGTCCCAGTAAAGAGACGGTACACCGGGTTGAACGCCGGTCGGAGACCGTGTGTGCACCTGATCATTCTCTAGGACCAACCATTCTCTAGGACCAACGCGGCGGGTGCTCCGCGTGTTCCGAACGGGGTTCGCAGGTCAGGACCGGGGTTCGGACGCATCACCCGGTAGGTCGTCGCGCGCCGGGCAGCGCCGCCGGATCAGCCGGAGTCGGCGTAGACCGCCGGCTTGAGCCTGCCGATGAAGGGCAGGTCGCGATAGCGCTCCGCATAGTCCAGGCCGTACCCGACGACGAAGTCGTTGGGGATGTCGAACCCGATGTAGCGGATGGGCACCTCGATCCGGACCGCGTCGGGCTTGCGAAGCAGCGTGACGACCTCGAGGGTCTCGGGTTTGCGCGTCGCGAGGTTGCGCAGCAGCCAGGCGAGGGTGCGCCCGGAGTCGATGATGTCCTCGACGACGAGCACGTGCCGGCCGGTGATGTCGCGATCGAGGTCCTTGATGATGCGCACGATGCCCGACGACGACGCGCGTGAGCCGTAGGACGAGACAGCCATGAACTCCATCTCGGTGGGCCGGTCGATCGCGCGGGCAAGGTCGGACATGAGCATCACGGCGCCCTTGAGCACGCCCACGAGCAGGATGTCGCGGTCGGCATAGTCCGCGGAGATCGCCGCTGCCAGCTCCGTGACCTTAGCGGAGATCTGCTGCTCGGTGGCGATGACGCTGTCGATGTCCTCGTCATAGACGCTGTCGGGCACCGGGAACTCTCCTCGCTGTCGTGGTGCAGGAGGTCGTGC
>JBPCOR010000046.1:0-6265 GCA_051000035.1 Mycobacteriales bacterium
GCGGCGACCTGTCCCCCCATCCGTCGCATCGAACCCGGCCGCCGGTCCAGCTGGCGCAGGTCGACGGCCAAGGGACGGCGAGGGTCGATGCGGATCGAGCCGGTGTGCGCGGGCATCACTAACCAAAGGGAGACGAATGGAGGCCTCAGAAGCGTACCCCGAGCCCGCCGACGCCGTGCTGCCAGCCGGATCCTGCCCAACCCGGAACCCGCCAGCCGGATCCTGCCCAGCCCGGAACCCGCCAGCCCGGAACCCGCCAGCCCGGAACCTGCCGGCCCGGAACCTGCCCAGCGCGGATCCTGCCCCGCCCGGTCGCGCGGGCAATCGCGCCGCTGATGGCGCGGTCAGTGGCGCGGCGCGGTGCCGGACCGCGGTGCCGCTTCGCCGGGGCGGGACCGCCCATGCAGGGTGGCGCGGCCGTTCTGCACCGATTGCAGGGTCCGCTGCAGCGTCTCGGCGAAGGACGTGAGCTGCTGGTCGACGTACTCCTCGACCTCGGTCCGCATCCGGTCGGATTCGACCTCGGCGGCGACCTCGATCCGGCCGGCCGCCGCGCTCGCCTCGGTCAGGGTGCGGGCCGCGTCGGCGGTCGCCTCCGAGCGCACCTGCTCGGCCCGGATCATCGCCGCGTCGTGGATCGTCGTCGTCGCGACGAGCCGCTCGTGTTCGCGCTGGGCGGCGTCGAGCAGCGAGCGGTGCTCGGCACGCGCCGCGTCGAGCTGCTGCTCGTGCTGCTCCCGGGCGCCGGCGACCGCCTGGTCGGCCTGCGCATGGGCCGCCGCGATCAGCCGGTCGGCCTCCGCCTGCGCATCGACCAGCAGCGCCTCGGCCCGGCGGTGCGCCTGGTCGAGCAGGTCATCGCGCCGGTCGAGTACGGCCTGTGCATCGGTGACCTCGGCCGGGAACGCCTCGCGCAGGTCGTCGAGCAGATCCAGGGACTCGGTGCGCGGCACCACGCAGGATCCGGTCATCGGGACGCCGCGGGCGGTCTCGACGATCTCGACGAGTTGGTCGAGTGACTCGAAGACGCGGTAGGCCACGGTTGCCGTCCCTCCCCGTGTCGTGCCCTGTGTCGGGCGGCTGGTGCCGGTCAGCCCCGGGACGTGCGCGGCCCGGGCACCGGTCACTGCGGGAGCCCGTCCTCCTGACACCCGTCCTCGGGGGTTCCTCTCATCTTGGCACGCAGACGCGCCAGCACCGCGGAGGGGACGAGGCCGCTCACGTCGCCGTCGTGCATCGCGACCTCCTTGACCAGACTCGAGGACAGGAAGCTGTAGAGATTGTTGGTCGCCATGAACAGCGTCTCGACGCCGGCCAGGCCGTAGTTCATCTGCGCCATCTGCAGCTCGTAGTCGAAATCGCTGACAGCGCGCAGCCCCTTGACGATGACCTGCAGGTCGTGGGCTCGGCAGTAATCGGCCAGCAACCCGTGAAAGGTGTCGACGGTGACATTCGGGTAGTCGGCGGTGGCCTCCCGCAGCATCGCGAGCCGCTCCTCGGCGGTGAACAGCCGGTTCTTGCGCTGGTTGACGCCGACGACGACCCGGACCTCGTCGTAGAGACCGCTGACCCGTCCGATGATGTCCAGGTGGCCGTTGGTCACCGGGTCGAACGAGCCTGGGCACGCGGCGCGTCTCACGGTCGGCGACCGTACCAAAGCGCGGTGTCGCCGTAGGACCGCTGCGCCAGCGGTTCCAGTGACTCCGGCCACACCCACTCCGGGTCGCGCGCCGACCGCTCCAGAACGACGAGGCCGCCCGGGCGCAGCCAGCTCGCCGCGACGAGGCCGAGCACCCGGGTCAGCGACTGCGGATCGATGTCGTACGGCGGGTCGGCCAGGACGAGATCGACCGGCCGGCGCCAGCGCGCGGATTCGACGGCGCGTTCGACGGGCATCGGGCAGACCGTCACGGCCGGCAGGCCGAGCGCGGCGACGTTCATGCGGATCGCCCGCAGCGCCGCCCGGCCGGACTCCACGAGCAGCGCCGTCGACGCTCCCCGGGACATCGCCTCCAGCCCCAGGGCGCCCGAACCGGCGTAGAGGTCGACCACGTCGGCACCCGGCAGCTCCATCCGGCCGGCGACGGAGGTGAAGAGGGCGTCGCGTACGCGCCCGGCGGTCGGCCGGGTGGCCGATCCGGGCGGCGTGGTGAGTGTGCGGCCACCGGCCCGGCCGGCGAGGATCCGGGTCATGGCGTCACGGTAGGCGGCCGGTCGGTGGCACCCGGTCCGTCGGCCCGAGCCAGCGCCGCGTCATGACCGCGATCAGGGCGAGCGGGCCGGCCAATACGGCCACCAGCAGGGTGATCGGCAGCCAGCGGGCGAGGAGTCCGAACGACGCGAACATGAGGGCGGCGGCCAGCTCCGAGCCCACCTCGGCCACCGAGGTCACGGTGGCCCGGGCCGGACCCTCGACGGCGTGTTGCACCCGCACCTGGCCGGTGACCATGCCGTACTCCGCGGCGCCGTACGCCACCGCCAGGCCGATGAAACCGACCAGCGTGCCGCTGCCCGCACCGACGAGAAGCAGGACCGCGCTTATCGCGAGAACGAGCGCGACCCTCCCGGCGCGCGCGTCCCACCACCGACCGGACGCCCAGCTGCCTGCGGCGGCCGTGGCCGTCACCACCAGCAGGAAGACCGGCACGAGCGTCAGGTCGGAGCGGTGCAGATACTGCGATGCCAGCAGCGGGACGTACTCGTCGGCGGCGAGCACGACCGGCAGCGTGGACGCGACCAGCAACGCACCCCGCACCGGTGGTGACCGGCGCGCCTGCACGACGCCCGCCCGCAGGGTGGCGACGTATCCGGCGACCCCGCCGGCGCCATCGGCCGTCTCCACCCGCGGCCGGCGCGGCAGCGAATAGGCCACGGCTGCGCATACCGCGCTGAGCCCGACGCTGGTCCAGCCGACGAGCGGCAGCCCGCCGGCGTGCAGCAGCGGGATGGTGAGCAGCGCGGCTCCCGCGGTGGCGAGCCAGGAGATGGATCCGAGCCGGCCGGCCAGCCGCCCGTACGCCGAAGCGGCCCCGGCCCCAGCCAACTCGTCGTAGACGAGCGCCTCGAACGTCCCCGATTCCAGTGCACTCGACGCGCCCCACAGGACGAACCCGGCCGCGAACGACGGGAGCGACGGCAGCGCGAGCCACAGCGCGAAGCCACCGGCGCGCATCAGCGCGGCGACGGCGAGCAGGCCGCGCCGCGACACCCTGTCGGCGAGCGCGCCGGCCGGCACCTGCAACACCATCGAGGTGGCCGACCACAGCACGAAGAGCCCGGAGATCGCCGCGGTGGAGGCGCCGTGTCGCGCGAAGAGAACCGCGTACACCGCGTAGAGCGGGACGGCGTCGCCGAGGACGGCGAGTGCGTAGACCCTGACCGCGAGGGATCGCGGGGCGGAACCGGGTCAGGGCTCGCCGGGAAGCTTCGTGCCGTGCGTCATCGTTACCACCCACCTGTGGAACTCGGTGCCTCTGCCAACTTCGGGGCCGGTTACATCGAACGCCGGTGCCGGCCCCTCTCCCCATACATAACCAACCAGGGCGGCCCAGGACAAGACTTGAGTTTCGGCCCGAGTCGGGTCACCCTTGACAGCGCCCATTGTCTGGGCCGATCCGCCGCCCGGCGCCCTGCCAGCCCCCGGCATCGCCTGAATCGAGGTCGATGAGCACCAGCGCCGTGGACGACGCCACCCATCACCCCGACGACACCGGCCCCGACGAGGCTCCCGCCCTGGCGACCGACCCCACCGCCGGCCGCACCAGCGGGCCGGCTGCTCAGGGTGACGCTACGGCGCGGGAAATCGCCCTGGAGCAGCGGTACGTCGACCACGTCTACGAGCGGGTCGCGGAGATGACGGAGCAGGCCCAGCTGCTCGCCGCCGAAGGCCGGGCCCGCGGGATGATCACCGGTGCCGGCGTGAAGTGGGACGACGAGGCGCGCTTCTTCGAGCGCGACGTACTCGTCCACCACGCCAGCCGGCGCATCGCACGGCTGGACAGTGAGCACGGCGGGCTGGTCTTCGGCCGGCTCGACCGCCGGCCTGATGGTGACACGCCGGTGCGATCGGCGGCCGATCTCACCGTGGACTACGTCGGGCGGATCGGTGTGCTCGACGAGGAGTACGAACCGCTCGTCATCGACTGGCGGGCACCGGCCGCGTCGGTGTTCTACCAGGCCACCGGCGCCGACCCGAAGGGCGTGATCCGGCGGCGGGTGCTGCACAGCGTCGTTGCGAAGGTGAACGGCGTCGACGACGACCTGCTCGACCCGCAGGACGCCCCGGGCGACCTGGTCGTGATCGGCGACGGTGCGCTGATGGGTGCCCTCACCCGGGCCCGCGGCACCACCATGCGAGACATCGTCGCGACCATCCAGGCCGAGCAGGATGCCGCGATCCGGGCCCCGGCCCGCTCGGCGACCCTGATCAGCGGCGGGCCCGGGACCGGCAAGACGGTCGTCGCCCTGCACCGGGCGGCGTACCTGCTCTATACCGACCGGCGCCGATTCGAGGGCGGCGGCGTGCTGGTGATCGGCCCGTCACCGGCGTTCATGGCCTACATCGAGCGGGTGCTGCCCTCGCTCGGTGAGGACTCGGTGACCCTCCGCTCGATCGGTGCGGTCGTCGACGGCGAACACGCGCGCCGGCACGACAGCGCCGCGGTCGTGGCGATCAAGGGCTCGCTGCGGATGCGGCAGGTGCTGCGCCGCGCCGCCCGCGACGGCGTACCGGGCGGGCCCGATTCGCTTCGGCTGTGGCACGGCGGCGAGGCGCTGCGGCTGGACCAGCGGGAGCTCGCCACGATCCGCCGCCGGGTGCTCGGCTCCGGCGGCCCGCGCAATGCCGCCGTCCGGCGGGCGGCCCGGCTGCTCGCCCTCGCCCTGTGGGACCGCAGCCGCGCCCGCGCCCGCGCCGACGCCAACGACGAGGACGAGGAGCGGGAGAGCTTTGTATCGGGGCTCTTCGACGACTCCGGGTTCGGCGAGTTCGTCGCGGCCTGGTGGCCGACGCTGACCCCCCGGCAGGTGCTCGGCTGGCTCGGGATCGCCGAGCGCACCAGGCGCTACGCGGCCGGGGTGCTGGACGACGGGGAGACGGCCGCGCTGGCCGCGTCGTACGCCGCGGTCGAGCCGGGCGGCGCGGTGGAGGATCCCACCGTCGAGGACGTCGCGCTGCTCGACGAGCTGCGCGTCATGCTGACGCCGCGGACGGAGGCGTACCGACCCGATCCGTCGACCACTCGCGACCCCGAGGAGGTCACGACGGCGTCGGACCGGGAGTACGCCGCGCCGGGGGCCCTGGTGCGACCGGGCGACCATGACGACTATGCCCACCTGCTGGTGGACGAGGCGCAGGACCTCTCCCCGATGCAGTGGCGGATGGTCGGCCGGCGGGGTACGTCGGCCAGCTGGACCGTCGTCGGCGATCCGGCCCAGAGCGCCTGGCCGCACCCGGCGGAGTCCGCCGAGGCGATGGAGGCGGCGCTGCGTACCCAGCCCCGCCAGCGCGTGCACCTCGCGACGAACTACCGCAACTCCGCCGAGATCTTCGACTACGCCGCGAGCCTGGTCCGGCGGACCGTGCCGGACGCGGACATCCCGCGCGCCGTGCGGTCCACCGGCCACGATCCCGAGCACCGCGTCGTCGCCGACCGCGCCGACGTGGCTGACGGCGTCCGGTCCGGCGTGCGTGACCTGCTCGCCGCGGTGCCAGGCACCGTCGCGGTCCTCGTCGCGGATGCCGGACGCGGTGCCGCGGCGGGCGCCGTCGAGGGCATCGAGCCCGGCCGGGTAAGCGTGCTCTCGCCGCTGGAGTGCAAGGGGATGGAGTACGACGGCGTGCTGGTGGTCGAGCCGGACCGGATCGTTGCGGAATCCCCGATGGGCGACCGACTGCTTTACGTCGCCCTGACCCGCGCAACCCAGCGGCTCATCACGCTGCGGTCCGGGCCGGCGGCCGGCGGCTGACGCGCCGGCGCGGACCCGCCGATCATGCGCAAACGGTGCCCGCTCGGCGTCGTCGACGGTCGCGCACGATCGGCGTCCCGGCCGCCCCCGGATCAGGCCTTCTCCAGGTAGTCGGCGCGTTCGGCCTCCACCAGCGCGGCTACGGCCGACCGCAGCGTCGGGGTGCCGGCGAGTTCCGGGTCGGCGTCGACGATCCGGCGCGCCTCGGTCCGGGCGGCGGCGATCAGATCTTCGTCGCGCAGCAGCGACAGCAGCCGCAGCGCGGACCTGCGCCCGGACTGCGCGGAACCGAGCACAT
>JBPCOR010000064.1:0-7046 GCA_051000035.1 Mycobacteriales bacterium
TCGAGGACGGCCCGGATGCGTGACCAGTGCGGCGCGATGAGCCGGTCGTGGACCGCACGCAGTTCGCCGGCGATCGCACGTAGCCCGGCCGCCGGGTGCGCGGCGAGTTCGGCCGCACTGTCCGGGAGCTCGTCGTCGAACACCCGTCGCAAGTTGGCGCGGAACTGGCGTGCGGTGGTCCGCCGCATCGCCGCGAGTCGTCGTCGATCCTCCTACCCGCACCTACCGGAGCGGGGACGAGGAACTGCGGCCAGCTCGGCCGGTCGTTGACGATGAGCGGCCACGTCCGGGGCAGGTCGAGCGGTCGGCCGGCGAGTTCGTCCGACGCCCACCGCATCCAGCGCGTGTTGGTCCCCGGTCGCCCGCGGTCCCCGAGCTGCTGCAGACCGGAGATGGTCTCGGACAGTGCCGAGATCGCGAACCGGGTGCTGGCCAGTTCCGAGACACCGAGATCGATGGTCAGCGGCATGGCCCAATTATGTAGCATGACGCTAAATGGTGTCCTGACGACAACCGACATCGGACCATATCCTTGTGACCGAGACGGTTGCCGAGCCCCGACTTTCCGCCACCTACTGGCGGCTGTGGTGGGCGGCGGCCGTCGACAACATCGGTGACGGCGCGTTCGCCGCGGCCGTCCCATTGCTGGCTGTGACGATCACCCACGACCCGCGGTTGATCTCGATCGTCTCGGCCGCGACCTACCTGCCGTGGCTCCTTCTGTCCCTTCCTGCCGGGGCGATCGTCGACCGCCACGACCGGGCCGCCCTGATGTGGCGCTCGCAGGCGATCCAGGCGATCATCGTCGGCATCGTGGCGGTGCTGGCGGCCGTCGGTGAGGTCGGCATCCCCCTCCTTGCGATCATGGCGTTCGGGCTCGGCGCGGGCGAGGTTGTGTTCGGCAATGCAGCGCAGGCGATCTTGCCGGATATCGTCCCGAAACCCCTGCTGCACAAAGCGAACGGCAACCAGTACACCGTAACCACGATCGGTCAGACGTTTCTGGGACCGCCCGTGGGCAGCCTGCTGTTCGCCGTCGCCATCGCGCTGCCCTTCGGCACGGACGCCGGCTCGTTCGCCCTGTCCGCCGCGCTGTTGGCGACCCTGCCGCGCCGTCGGCGCCCACAGACGAAGCACCCGCCGATCCGGACGGCCATCGCGGATGGCCTGCGCTGGCTCCGGCGCCATCGCCTGCTGCGAACGCTCGCGCTGCTGCTGGGCGTCAACAACTTCTGTTTCCAGCTGGGCAACGTGACCCTGGTCCTGCTCGCGACGCAGACGCTGCACCTGAGCACCCGCGGCTACGGCCTGTTGCTGGCCGGCGGCGCGATCGGCGGTGTGCTGGGCGGCCTGGTCAACGCTGCGATCGTCGCCCGGATCGGGGCGCTGCCCGCCCTGCTCACAGCGCTCGTCGCGAACGTCTTCATCTTCGAGGGACTCGGGGTGAGTCCAGATGCGATCGTGCTCGGCGCACTGCTCGCGTTGAACGGGTTCGTCACCACGCTGTGGAACATCGTGACCGTAAGCCTGCGGCAGCAGATCGTGCCGTCGGAGTTACTGGGCCGCGTGAACAGCGTCTACCGGCTGCTGGGCTGGGGACTGATCCCGCTCGGTGCACTGACCGGCGGCCTCGTCGCGCACGAGATCGGGCTGCGCGCGGCCTACCCGGTCGCCGGCGCGCTGCGAGGCATCGCCCTGCTCGTCGCGCTGCCCGTTCTCGTCACCGCCATGCGAGCGGTCAAGGCCGATCCGGCCCCCTGACCGCCAGACGGCGCGTTCCGATAGCCATCGAACGCGCGCCGGACACGCCGAGAGTGGCAGCGGCCGGGACCACCCACGCCGCAACGGCCACTGAGCCAGCCACACGTGTCAGTGATGCTCAAGGGTTGCGTACCCATGGGCGTCTCCGACGCCGTACCCATGGGCGCCTCACACGCCGCGGGCGCGCGCGGCGGTCGCGATGATCGACGCCACGACCGGCCACCGAAGCACGGTGGTGTCGATCATCAGGTGGTAGAAGCGCGGGTCGGTCGCATCCTTGCGGTAGAAGTGCTTGACATAGCCGTGCCGGGCCGAGTCGTTGTCCCGGACGTCCCTGGCAGCGGTCTTCTCATCCAGCTTCGCCAGCCGCGCGTGCACCGCGATCCGAGCATCGAGCGGGCCGTCCAGCCGCACGTGTAATGCGTTCGGCACGCCGGCCAGCACGATCGCGCCGGCCCGCCCGAGCACGACGCCACCACGCTTGCGGGCGATCTCGTGCAGCACCGCCTCGGTGTGCTCCTTCAGCAGCCGCTCGTCGGCTACCGAGGCATCGCTGCCGGTCGCGCCGGCGAAGTCCGGTGCCGCTGCCATGGAGGCGAATACCCGCCAGATCCGGCGGTCGACCTTCTCGTCCTTCTCCTCGATGTCGCGCATCGGCACGCCCATCTTGCGCGCGACGGCTGCGGGCACGGCGCGGTCGACGAAGGGCACGCCGAGTTCCTTCGCAACGGCCGGGCCGATCTGCCCGCCGCCTGATCCGAACGACGCCGAGATGGTCACGACTCCCATGGCGCCTCCTCCGATATCGGTGCTCTCGATCTGGTCCCCTGCGAACTGGGTGCCCAGTGAATGGCCCCCAGCGAATCGCGGGCCCGCTGCCATCTGGTGCGAGGCGATGCAGCCTAGGCGCTGGCGTTGCGAGTGGGCCAGTCGCAGTGGCCGGCAGCCGATCGAGGCGGTCGGTCAGCCAGCAGAGAAATGATCGAACCCGCCGACGTCGTAGGGCTCGCCGTCGAGGAGTACGCCGGCCGAATCGGCGGCCACGAGCACGCGCCCGACGACGATCCACGGGTCGGCCAGCGGCTGCCCGGCCGGGAAGGTCGCGACCAGGGCGTGGTCCTCACCGCCGCCGAGCAGCCAGGCCATCGGGTCGGCGCCGAGCGCGGCGGCGACGTCGCGCAGCCGCTCCGGCACGTCGAACGTTGCCGAGTCAAGCTCGATCAGGACGCCGCTGGCAGCCGCTATGTGCCCGAGGTCTTGCACCAGCCCGTCGCTCACGTCGCACATCGCGGTGGCGCCGAGCGCCGCGGCGCGCGGGCCCTCGGGGGAGGGCGGGCGCGGCCGCCGGTACGCCGCGACGACAGCGGCCGGGGACCGGAAACCCCGGCCCAGCACGGCGAGTCCCGCCGCGGCCCAGCCCAGCCGGCCGGCGACGGCGACGAGATCGCCGGGCAGCGCGCCCGCCCGGGTAACCGGGGCGCGGCCGCCCAGATCCCCGATTACGGTGCCGGTGAGCACGAGCGTGTCACCGCGGACGACGTCGCCGCCGGCGACCATCGCGCCGGCCTCGGCGCACTCCGCCACAAGACCGGTCGCGAACTCCTCGACCCAGGAGACCTGCAGGTCCGCCGGGCAGGCCATCGCCACGAGCAGCGCCGTGGGGGTCGCGCCCATCGCCGCGGCGTCGGCCATCGTCTGGGCCGCCACCCGGTGCCCGACGTCCTCGGCGGTGCACCAGTCGCGGCGGAAATGCCGGCCGTCGACGAAGGCGTCGGTCGAGGCGACGACCCTGCCCTCGGGCGCTGCCACCACCGCGGCGTCGTCGCCGGGTCCGATCAGGACCGCGCCGCCCGGCGGGCCGAGCTTGGCGACGATCCGGTCGATGAGCCCGAATTCGCCGACCTGCGAGATGCTGATGGCGCCCTCCCCGTAACGAGATCCTGTGCCCGCGACCGGTCCGGGTGGATCATGCCGGGTGTGCACGTCGCTTGCGGCGCCGGGAGGTGACCGCTGCGGCGCGCAGGTCGCCCGCGGCGCCGGCAGGTGACCGCTGCGGCGCTCCCGGCGCCGCGGTGCGGTACCTTCGTAACCCGCTCCCGCCTCCCCGGGATCAGCGCCGTACTGAAAGGGCTCCCCGTGGTCCAGGCCTACATCCTCATCCAGACCGAGGTCGGCAAGGCGGCCAGCGTCGCGCAGCGGATCGCCGGTCTCGTCGGAGTCACGCTGGCCGAGGACGTCACCGGGCCGTACGACGTGATCGTGCGGGCCGAAGCGAGCGACGTCAACGAGCTGGGCAAGCTCGTCGTCGCCCGCGTGCAGGGCATCGACGGCATCACCCGCACCCTCACCTGCCCGATCGTGCAGTTCTAGCCCGACCGGCCGCGGAACGACCGGGACGATCGACCCCGACCGCCGGCGCGCCGCCGGAATCGCCACCGCCGTAGCGCTTCCGCTCACGGCGGTCCTCGCGGTTCTGCTTCTGCTGCTCGCTCGGCACGCAACCTCGAATCAGACCTCGCCGCCGCCGACCGGCACGCCGTCGGGCGCCCGCCAACCCGCCGTGAGCGTCTCCCCCGTCCCGCGTACGCCGGCCGCGAACCGGCGGTGCCCGGCGCTGCTCGCCGCGGTGCCGCGGACCCTGCTCGACGGCACGCTCGACCACAGGGTCGCCACGCAGGCGCAGAGCAAGTACGTCGCCGAGTGGGGGGCGCCGCCGGTGGTCCTGCACTGCGGCGTATCGCGGCCGAAGGGGTTTGTCGTCGGGGTGGGCACCACCGTCATCGACGGTGTGACCTGGTTCGAATCCGGCTTGACCTGGACCGCGGTCTACCGAGAGGTGTACGTCTCGGTTTACGCCCCCGAGCTCTACGGCGGCGCCGGCCCGCTGGTCGAGGTGGGACCGGCGATCCGCAAGACGCTGCCGAGGCAGGCCATCCAGCCAGGCGGGTGACCGGCGTCGCCGGCCGGCGCACCGAGAGCCCGGGCGTCGCACTAGCCGTTGCGGCGCGGCCGGGACAGCGCGTCGTGCACGAGCCGGTCGAGCACCTCGGGCAGCGAGACGCCGGTCGCCTCCCAGGCCTTGGCGAATATCGAGATGTCGGTGAAACCCGGCATCGTGTTGAGCTCGTTGAGGACGAAGCCGTCGGCGGTGAGAAAGAAGTCGACCCGCGCGAGCCCCGCGCCGTCCAGCGCCTCGAAGGCCCGCACGGCGAGGTCGCGCACCTGCGCGGTCTGCTCGTCGGACAGCTTCGCCGGGATGTCAAATTCGCTTGCCGCGTCGAGGTATTTGGCATCGAAGTCATACCAGTCGTGGTCGGCGACGAGCCGGATCTCGGCCGGCAGGCTGGCCTGCGCCGCCGCGCCGCCGACTCCGCCGAGCACGCCGCACTCGATCTCCCGGCCGATGATCGCCGCCTCGACGAGCACCTTGTCATCGACCCCGCGCGCGACCCGGATCGCCTCGTCGCACTCCGACCAGTCAGCGATACGGCTGATCCCGACGCTGGAGCCCGCCCGGGCCGGCTTGACGAACGCCGGCAGCCCGAGCCGTTGCATGGCATCCACGCCGATGGCAGCGCCGGCGCGGACCACCTCATAGCGGCCGATCGGCAGGCCCGCTACGGCAAGCAGCTTCTTGGTGAACTCCTTGTCCATCGACACCGCGCTGGCGAGCACGCCGGCGCCGACGTAGGGCACGCCGGCCAGCTCCAACAGGCCCTGGATGGTGCCGTCCTCGCCGTACGCCCCGTGCAGGACCGGGAAGACCACGTCGACCGCGGCGAGGGCGCGGGTTGCCGCCCCCGGCTCGACCACGACGAGGCCGGCGGCGGTCGGATCCGCGGGCAGCACGACGGCCGTCCCGCCCGTGACACCGGGCAGGGTCCGGTCCCGGCGGGTGAGCGCCTCGGCGCCGCCGTCGGCCAGCACCCACCTGCCCTCACGGGTGATGCCGACCGGCACGACGTCGTAGCGAGCCGGGTCGAGGTGGCGCATCACGGTCGCGGCGGACAGGCACGAGACGGCGTGTTCGCCGCTGCGCCCGCCGAAGACGACGGCGACGCGCACCCGCCCGGATTCACTCACGCCTTGGCACAGTAACGGGCCGCGGCGGCGGACCCGGCCGACCCGCCGGGCGATCATGCGGGCCCGGTCCGGCCGCAGTAACCTCGCGGCTACTCCGGTCGCGGCACCCGGCCCATCAACGCGGCGACGGCGTCGGCCGGGCGCATGCCGTCCCGGCAGACCCGCACGACCTGGTGGGTGATCGGCATGTCGACGCCGACGCGGCGGCCCAGGTCCAGCACCGACCGGCAGCACCGCACACCCTCAGCGACCTGCCGGGTGTCGGCCTCGATGTCGGCGAGCCGCTCGCCGCGGCCCAGCCGCTCGCCCACGGTGCGGTTGCGCGACAGCGGTGAGGCGCAGGTCGCGACGAGGTCACCGAGCCCCGCGAGACCCGCGAAAGTCGCCGGGTCGGCGCCGAGAGCAGCGCCCAGCCGAGCGGTCTCGGCCAGGCCACGGGTGACCAGCGACGCGCGGCTGTTGTCCCCGAAGCCGAGCCCCTCGGCCATGCCACAGGCCAGCGCGATGACGTTCTTGACGGCGCCCCCGAGCTCGCAGCCGATGACGTCGGTATTGGTGTACGGCCGGAAGTACGCCGTCTGGCACAGCTGCTGCACGGCCGCGGCCCGCGCGTGGTCGGTGCACGCGACGACACTCGCGGTCGGCTGCTCGGCGGCGATCTCGCGGGCGAGATTGGGGCCGGTGAGCACCACGATCTGCGCGGGCGCGGTGCCCGTCGCCTCGGCGATCACCTCGCTCATCCGCATCCCGGTGCCGAGTTCGATCCCCTTCATCAGGCTCAGCACCGTGCAGCCGGGCTCCAGGTGCGACCCCCAGTCGGCCAGGCCGGCGCGCAGCGTGTGGGACAGGACGGCGACCGCGGCCAGCGCCGCGCCATCGAGTGCGGTGGCCGCGTCGGCCGTCACCTCGACGCCCGGCGGCAGCCGCACCCCGGGCAGGTAGTCGACGTTCTCCCGGTCCGCCCTCACCCGCGCCGCGAGCGCGGGGCGGCGGGCGACGAGGGTCACCGCGGCGCCGGCGTCGGCCAGCACCTTGGCGAACGTCGTACCCCAGGAACCGGCCCCGATCACGGCGACCTTCGTCGGTCCTGTCACGACAACGGGTCCGGCGTCGGGGGCGGGCGGGGCCAGGAATCCGCCAGCAGGGTCTCGCCGCGGAGCTCACCGAACAGCACACCCCCATCCCCCCCAATCCCGTCGGTC